>JBDRNK010000080.1:0-12837 GCA_043811105.1 Candidatus Uhrbacteria bacterium | reverse complement strand
GTTCCATTTCCCAAAGCCACCCCAATATCAGCCGCTTTCAAAGCCGGTGCATCATTTATTCCATCCCCGGTCATAGAAACAACTTCGCCACGTGCACGCCACGCTTGAACGATTCGAACTTTGTGCATTGGTTCAACTCGTGCGTAAACTGAAATCTCATCTACTTTCTTTTGTAACTCTTCGTCACTTAACTCATCTAACTCGACTCCTGTTAAAACATTATTTCGCTCACATAAAATCCCAGCTTCTTTGGCAATGGCTACAGCCGTATCCGGATGATCCCCGGTAATCATTACTGTCCGAACACCAGCCTGCGCCGCTCGAGCAATGGTTTCTTTAGCATCAGGTCGGATCGGATCACGCAGACCGAATAAACCAACGAAGGTCAGGTCGTGCAAGTCTGTTTTATTTATTTCTTTCTTTTTTTCTTTATTTATTTTCTTGTATGCAACTGCCAACACTCGCAACCCTTGTTTTGTCATTTCCTCAGCTTTAGCTCGAGCAGCTTTTCCATCACCACAAAACTCTAAAACCTTTTCCGGTGCCCCTTTTACTAAAACAGCTTGACCACCCTCCCACTCATTCAGTGTGACCATATACTTGTGTTTTGAATCAAAAGGGATCTCAAATAAGCGTTTATGTTTATTGTTCAATTCTTTTGCATCTAACCCGGAAGATAATGCAGAACGCATTAAAGCTGCTTCGGTTGGACTTCCTAACACTATGTCTTTCTCAGAAACAACAGCATCATTACATAAAATAGCAATAGTCTGAGCCAGATCCTTATCTTCAGCCACAATATCCGTTGCCTCCATTTGAGCCATGGTGATCGTTCCGGTTTTGTCAGTACAAATCACTGATACACTCCCCAAGGTCTCTGTGGCTACTAACTTTCGAACCAAAGCCTGACGACGCAAAATACGTTGCATACCAATGGCAAAGATAACGGTCACAGCTACTAACAACCCTTCCGGAACCGCAGCCACAGCCAAAGCCACTGAAGTCAGAAACATTTCAAATACTGATCGGCCGGAAAACACCCCAACAAAAAAGATAAGAACCGAAATGCTGACAAAAATAATCGTTAACAATTTAGCTAACTTAACTAGCTGAACTTGAAGTGGGGTCTTTTCTTCTTTTGTTTCTGTGATCAATTTGGCGATCTTGCCCAGTTCAGTCTTTAGCCCAATATCAACCACCACGGCTTGACCTTTACCGACTGTAACCACGGTTCCGGCAAAAATCATATTTGATCGTTCTGCTAAAACCGTACCTTTAGCTAACGAATCAGTTCCCTTGGCAATCGGCATTGACTCACCGGTTAACGTAGCCTCATTGGTTTCCAAAGAAATCGATTCAATAATACGAGCATCAGCTGCCACATGATCGCCGGCCTGTAGAATTAGAATATCACCAGGCACTACGGCATGCGCTGGAATCGAAACTTCAGATCCATCACGCCGAACACGAACGATCGGCTTTACTAAAGATCGTAAATGATCCAAGGCTTTTGAAGCCTTATACTCCTGAATAAATCCAACCAAGGTATTAACCACAATCGCCGCGACAATCACCCCGGCATCAACATAATCATGAAAAAACACACTGACCACAGCAGCAAATAACAAAATATACATGAATGGCGAAGCAAACTGACGTAATAAAATAATCAACCAGCCGGCTGGTTTTGTTTTTGGAAGTTCATTCGCTCCATACTTTTTCTGTCGAGCCTTGATTTCTTGCTCAAATAATCCCGTATCCCGGCCTGACCCCAAAGAACGGAGGACTTGGGTTGTGCTTAGTTCGTGATAATGTTGGGGCATACAAACAATAATAAACTAAGAAAATAAGAAAATATATACTGTGCTTATTTTTTTATTTTTTTCTTAATGTCTCACACTCCTATACACTTCTTCCACATGATCAGTAATCACCTCCCAGCTAAAATTCGCTTTCATCCATATTTTCAAATCACTGGCAACTTGTTTGATCATCTTCGGATCATCTTCAGCTGATTGCAACTGCTTGGCTAAACTTTTTACACTTTTATTTTTGAAACGCATGCCAACATGATCAATAGCTTCTAAATTCTCTGGAATATCTGAAACCAGGACAGCCGTGCCATAACTCATGGCTTCTAACACAACCACAGCCAGTCCTTCAGATTCGCTAGGTTGAATATACAAATAGGCGTGGGCGAATAATTGGCGAAGTGGTTCACCAGATTGAAAACCTAAAAACAAAATATTTTGATCACCAACAACACGTTTTTTCAGCTCTTCAAAATACTGTTCTTGTCCTGAAGCCGGTGAACCAACGATTACCAGCTTCTTTTTCGAACGGGAACAAGTTCCCTGAGAAATTTTCTTAGATGATTTCTTACCCAACTTGTTGGGGTCAAGCATTTGATAAGCATCGATTAAATAGTGTAGCCCTTTGTGTTTAACTACACGCCCAACATTTAAAAAATATTCACCTTTAACCAAACCAAACTGCTCCAACTGATCGGTTTTACGAACATGTTGTGGTTCTGCTCCGTTGGGAATATAAACCACCTGACGGTGATAGACCTTACGACAATAAACTTGAATAACATGGCTAACTGCAATACAAACGTTTGGAAACCAGGCAGAAGCCCATTCACCAAAATGTAAATAGTTACGTGCAAACAAACCCCATTTCTGATGATATCGATCTTGAGAGTGAAAAGTAACCACGACTTTAGATCGCGGTTTAAAAATACGCGGAATCCAACTCAAAGTCGCTGGACCGACTCCGTGGTAGTGAATAATATCGTAATTTCGAAACAAGGCATGAATAGTTGAAAACAAAGTATGAATAATAGCTTCTAAATTTTTTCGATACAATGTTGGCACATATACTAAATGCACGCCAGATGGGATTGACGCTCTTACGGGTGTCTTTCCCTCTTGATGATAATTCTTTCGTGCATACACAAAAACCTGGTGTCCGCGATCCACCAGTCTGGTAGCCAGCATTTCAACATGCGTTTCAATTCCTCCAGCAAGCCCACCCTTAACCCCAATAGTTTTCTGCCCAATCATGGCAATTTTCATATTAATCTTATTTTACCACAAACTGCTTAGACCGGTCGATTTATTTTTATCAGAAAACCCGAGACTAAGCTCGGGCTTTCTTATCATCTATTTACCTTCATCTTAACCCCAATCGTCTTCGTCGTCTGAATCCTCTTCGTCTTCGTCGTCGGATACTGGATCCACAGGCTCTTCTTCAACGCCTGTGAAATCGTCATCCATTTCGTCGTCAAACATAATGTACTGGCAATTTGCCTTAATAATAAATTATGCTTTGGACCGGACTTTCCGACCCACCAGTATTTTCTCATCTCTTAGATATTATGACAATACCCTTGTCAAGAGCCTTAAATATGTTATCATTGGGCTGGTTCTTTACCAAGGAGGAGATTTAAGGTGTGTAGACGTGCTTTTATTCTGTTGATTCTGATCGCAGTGTCAAATCACTGCCTGGCCCAAGAAGAAATCTATCAGCTTCCAGATACAATCATGAACGAGCTTTACTGGGAAGTGACCGGGGTCGAAGACGCCCGTGATCAGATCTGTTCGAAACTGACATCAGAAGCCGAACTTCAAGAAGTTCTGAGTGTTGTCGACGACCATATTCGTTTGGTCATTGAAGAACACGGGGAGGTTCAGGATAGGGTCTTCAAGGTCCAACGGATTTGCACATTTGCACCGCGCTATTACCCAGACAACGAGGAAGTAGCTTTCGCTGCCGAAGGGCTTTACCACAGCTCTAGTCTAGCCATGCTTCTCGTCGACGGCCTGATCAGTGATTTAGAACAACAACGAGCTCTGCTCTATTTCCTGCACCAGCCCTTGTCTGGCTTTTCTACCTTTCCGCTGGAACTACAGTTCCTTTGTAACAACGCCCACAACTCCCTGATCGACATGGTCAAACAATCCACCTTTGAACTGTTCCAGGTGGTTGCCCCGTACACCGAGGAGACCAGGCAGTTCTTTCTTCTTCTCGAAGCAACGGATCCTTTACCTGAACCAGAACCGCGACGCAAACAGCGTCGTCCGAACATGGTTGAGTACGAGCCATACAGCGCTCCGACTTGACCAACCCAAAACCCGACCATTCCTGGCCGGGTTCTTTTTATTGGGGTCAGGTCCGGATTCCGGAATTATTACCCTTTTTTTACTATCTTTCCAGCTGTTGATGGATCTATATCAAGATGTCGGGCAATCTCAGCAATCAAATATCCGCACCTGTTACGCGCAAAAATTATTGCATTATTTCGATCTTTAACATTCTCAATTTCATCAAATAAATCACTAAATGTTGGGCGCCCAACAATTCGTTCTGATCTAGGGATCTCTTTTATTTTTTCTTTACTTTGTGTTTTCTCTTGCACCAGGCTCACAAATTGCGGGCTACCAAGAATCACTCCTTCATCAATCTCTTCGAATGGAGATTTCTCATCAACACCTTCTTCAACAAAAATCTTATATTCTTCTGTAGCACCGACAAGATCATCACCAAATATCTCCAAAAGTGGTTCTGGTTTAATTAGTATAGCCTTACTATTACCGATTGTCTCATTATAACTACACCAACGCCAATCTCTTGGATGCCTAACAAGGCCGGCCCTTACAGGGTTAAGTACGGTATATCTTGCTACGCGTAGTAGATAAAATTCTTTTTCGATCACAAACGATTTAAAACGACCCTGAAAAATATGACCCACACTATCATTAAGATAATTAAAGCGTTGGGTGTAAACACCATTTAAATCTCGCATTCCGCTTGATAGTGTTGCATCAACTGACTCAATTAATAGATGATAATGATTATCCATCAAACAATACGCATAACAAATCCAGTTATGCGTATCACAAACATTTTTTAGAATTTCTAGAAAACAAAATCTATCCTTATCTGTAAGAAAGATGGAATTTTTTGCATTACCACGTGACGTAACATGATACAACGCACCCGGATATTCTACCCGAAGAGGTCTTGCCATAGGTAATCATTGTATCACATAATTCCGGAATCCGGACCTGACCCCACTATTTAGATCTTTTTTGGATGAATCGTTCCGTCAGCGTGTTCTGGAGGTGAGTAGATGGTGTAGAGTTTTAGTTTCTCAGAATCTGAGGTGTTAATCACGTTATGATCAGCACCAGCTGGCACAACAACACTCAAGCCGTCAGCCAACTCAAATTCTTCGCCATCAACAACTGCTTTACCTGTTCCAGCTTCAACTCGAAAAAACTGATCATGATCTTCGTGTATCTCAGCCCCAATCTCTTCGCCTGGTTGCAAACACATCAACACCAACTGACTCTTTGGTCCGGTAAATAAAACTTCTCGATAATTTTCGTTTTCCAGAGTCCGTTTCTCCAGATTAACTCCATATCCGCTCATATATGTTTTAAGCTTATTTATTATTAAAACATCATACCATAAACACAAAATCCTAAACAAATTCAGGGGTTTGTTGATCATTCAAAACTCCGATCTTTGCCAGTTCTAACTTCAAATTATTCAGATCAGTATATAGAATTCCACACCCACCTTTTGATTGAAACAGTTCAACAGTACCCTTTGAGTCATCGATCATAATAGCCCTTGAGTAATCACTTTCTCCTAATTCTTCCAAAGTAAGGTCAAAGATTTTGCCATTATCATTATTTTTTAGCATTCTGGTGTCAGCTGAATTTTTAATTATTTGAAATAAACTATTTAATACATGATTCTTAACGGTAATTTCTGAAAATACATCCATGTTGTCTGAAACAATTCCGGTTTTGAATCCTTGATTTTTTAACTGTGCAATCAGTTCAAGCAATTCCTTGTCTAAACTCATCAAACGTACACTTTCAAGAAATAAATTATTGAGCTCTTCAAAATCCACATCAATCGCTGAAGCTATGTTGCGATTAATTTGTTGATGAGAAATTTTTCCCAGCATCCAGTCATGAACCACTTCAGACGAACGAAAAACATTCTTCTGAATCCAATCGTATGCTTCCTGATAATCCGGAAGCATGGTCTTTTCATAGAATTTGTCATGACACAGGACACCATCAAAATCGAATAGAATTACCTGGTATTTCATATTCTCCGATTATACCAGACCAGCCCACCCGTGTCATTCAAACACAAAACCCCGAATGATCTCGGAGTCTGGTGGCCATGCCAGCCACTGCGCCCGCCATAGTCCGAATGTAGTGAGGACAGAGTCGGGAAGCTCTTATGCTTCTAATGCGAAGGCTGGTACTCCATCGCCTGCCCGGCATCTGCCGGGTCTGTCCCCCGAAGCCTTGGCGAAGGGGGGTGAACGCTACCTGTCCCCCGAAGCCTTGGCGAAGGGGGATCGGGACTGATGTTAGGGAGAATGGGACTAATTTTTACCTTCCCGTTCAGCTTGAAGCCATTTGTTGAAAGTAATTTCAAAGTCAGTATTCTTATTCTCACTGACAGTCCCAGGACCTGGTGCCTCACAGGTCATTATTTTCTCACTTGCTCCAAGATCGTACGTCTTGATAACTGGCACAGCAATCTTGGTATCGCCGATACCGTCCCAGTCATTAACTGGCAATACCTGTTCCAATCCCTTGTCCCACGTTGGATCGACAACAACCCATTTATCGTTGATCAATACTTCAAGATAGACATGAGTAGCCAGATTTTCTGCGATCTGCTTTTTTATTTCTTCTGGCAAACCCAAATCACTCCAGTGGAATTCACAGACCCGATACCGCACTTCCAGACCTTCCTGCTCTAACAGTTTCTTTAATTGCTTCGCCTTTCCATTACAACAACAATCTTCCTCGTTCGAATCAACGGGAATTCGATACGGTATATCTCTTATTTGGTTAAAGTCTTCAATTATTTTCATAATTGCTACAGGTGCAGGTTTGGTTTATTGATTCAAGTATTGTTTCGCTTTCAATATCAAAGCAACGCTAGGACCATGGGTTATTTTACTATCCAAGACCATTTGCACCGCTTCTTCAAGATTTACATGTAAAACTTTAATTTGTTCTGTTCCTTCTGGCTCAGCCTCAGAGAAACTCAAACCCTTTGCTAGATAAAGATGAGCAGGCGATTTTACTACTGTGGTAAAAGGATTTACTAAACCCAGGTCAATCCACTCTTTGGCTTCAATTCCTGTTTCTTCTTTTAATTCACGCTTAGCTGCGTCTAGAGGTTGCTCATCGGCATCAATACCGCCGCTAATCACTTCAGTACTTTGATCCTCAACAGCATAATGAAATTCTTCGGTAAGATAAACGTTCCCTTGATCGTCTATTGGTAAAACAGAAACACCAGGAATTATCTCAACCACAGCATGAATACCATCCTTACCGTCTGGTCTAACAACCTGATCCTCTCGAACCCGCATCCAGGGGTTCTTATAAACCTCTTTACTTTCTTTGATTGTCCACGGACCATTTTGTCTGTTCATAATTACTACAGGATCAGGTTTGGTTTATTGATTCAATCCTAACGTAATTGCAATCCAAGCTCCTCAGCCTGTTCATGGAACAACGCCTCTAGTTCCTTGATCTCCATTTGATATTTTTCAAGCTCATCTTTATGGCTGGTGATCAATTCTGCATACTTACCCAAAGATCTGGCCACGTCTTCTGGTAATGGCCATTCTTTTTCTTGAACCCAGACTTCGCCATTCACAATGTCAGTTTCTCCATAATCATACCAGACATCGTGTTCTCGGTCGACCAGTTTACCGTTATCAATCACAAGTGTATACCATTCACCATCTGGCTCTTTGTCTTTCGGCGCCTCTTGTGTTCCTCGTAAATCTTGAATCAATACTCGATGTCCTTTTGTTGTCCAATCAAATGACAAATACTTACCTTTTTCTACCATAGGAATCGAGAAGAAAAACATGTCATTTTTACTTTCTTCACCTAAATATATTTTCATATTTTACTTTTTTGGTAATAATTTCTCAAAACCGCACATTTTGCAATGCAGCCTTATGTGATCTTTTTTAATTTCAAGATTTATCGGATTGCCACATTTACCGTTCGGGCAAAAAACTATATCAGGATAGACCTCGTGCTGAGCGACTTTGTCCCTTATTTTTTGTTCAAGCTCAGGAGTTACTGTCTGTTGCTCCCGATATCGTTCTAATTTTTCTGCCCTTTGTTCAGGGCTTCCTAATGTTTCTGGCATAATAATTACTATATTACGTATTTGGTTTATTGATTTTTCTGATCATTATTCTTCTGAAAGATATCACTGACAACTTCTTCTAATGTCACATCACTAATATTTAAATCTTTAACCGGATACTTTGATATTAGTTTACTAATAGTTTTTTTTGTTTCTTCAACCGGAACGCTTAATTCCATTTCGTATAGTGAGTATTTTGTAACTACCCCCAAACCTTGTATATCCTGCTTTTTAACCCGGTCTTCAAAAACAACCTTGATTATCTTATTTTTACTGTATTCAGAAATGATTGAGTCAATTGAACCGTCATAACCAACCTGTCCTTTGTCAATAATAATCAACCGCTGACACAAATCCTTCACATCATCCATGTTATGTGAAGTCAAAATAACAGTGGTTTTGTTTTGTTTGTTGTGTATTTTGAAAAAATCTCTGATATTTTTTTGGGCGATTATATCGAGCCCAATGGTTGGCTCATCGAGAAAAATAACTTTTGGATTGTGTAGGAGTGAGGCAATGAGTTCGCATTTCATTCGTTGTCCCAGCGACAGCTTCCTCGCCTGAACATTTAGTATATCTTGGACTTCCATCAACTCTGACAATTCCTTTATTTTATTCCGATAGGTTGTTTCATTTAAATCGTACATCCTCTGAATCAAATTATAGGTTTCAATCGGTGGCAATGTTGGCCAAATCATCATCTTCTGCCCCATGACAATAGATATTTTTTTCTTAAAAGCCTCCTCACGCTCTGAAGGAATGTGACCAGCCACTCGAATGACTCCCTCAGTTGGATAGAGAATGCCCGATAGCATTTTCAAAGTTGTGGTTTTTCCAGCTCCATTTGGGCCAATAAAACCAACAAACTCTCCCTGCTCGATTTCAAAACTGATTTTTTTGACGGCCTCCTTAACCAACCTTTCTCTACGAAAGAGTGCTTTCAGTGACCCGGTTAAACCTTCATCTTTTTTATGGTAGTGGAAAGATTTAGATAGATTGTTGACTTTGATTATTGTTGACATAAATTACCCTAATTACCCTTTAGCACTTTCATAACGATTCAATCCTTGAAACCAAACCAGCTGACTTACAAGGAAAAATATAATTGCCATTAATATCACAGTGAACACCTCGACCAAGGTAACATCACCGAAAAATACTCTTACCGGAAACGAAAAAATAATCGCTACGGGAATAACAAAGGTCAAGACCGTTTGAGCCAACCCCTTATAAATAACAACTGGATAGCGGCCGAGATTCAGTAGTTCTTCTCGTAAAAAGATTATTTGATGATTAAGAACGAAAAAATTAGATGAAGAAATGATAAGTACTACCGAATAATGAATGACGATCGCACAAATCATGGCTAAAAAATAAAGTGGTAAATTAATTAAAAAATCACTTTTTGCCATACCATAAAAGACCGAACCCAAACCAACCAATAACTGAGGAGTAGTAAATATTAAGTCAATAAACCTATAGCTTAGAAATGCTTGTAAATTAACGGGTTTTGATAAATAGACATCCAAATCTCCATTCTCGATGTAACGAGCAATTTTATTAAAACCACGTGTATAAGATGCCCAAGCCAAACCTTGAATAAGAAAAAAAGTTTCCAAGAGCACATAAACCTGTTCAATGGCCCAACCACCAATCTCGTCTACTTGCAAATATATCGCTTCAAAAAATATAATCAAGACAGCAATCCTTACTATTGTGCCAATGGATACAAAAGAAAAAGCCACGGCATTCTCCATGCGTTCCATGACTTCAATTTTTGCCGACTGACATAACAGCGAGATATTTTTTCTTATATTCATATGCTAAGCACCGACAGCCTCGTAATGTTTTAACCCTGCTTTCCATGCCAGCTTGACCAATAACAGAAGAACAAGCGTCCAGATCAATTGCAAACCAATTCCGATAAATAATTCTTGTAAAGTAACCCTGCCCAAAAAGGCATCAATCAAAAAATACCCCGTGTACTGGAAAGGTAAAAAGTTACCAATTTGCTGAATAAATGGAGGAAGAAATACTATGGGTATTAGGGTACCAGCAAAAAAACCAGCTATTGTATTTGTGATCATGGTTATACTGTCGGAAAAAAAGATTTTAAACTCAAGAAAACTGAGCAACAGATCAAATAAAAACAAAATGTTAATAGCAAATAGTGAAGTTAAAATCAGTATAAGATACGCCTTTGGATCGGTGACAATGTAAAGGTTGTCCTGAAAAAGATAAAAAATTAATAATACTATAGGCAATCCCAAAAGGAGTCTGAGAACTCTACGGGCTAAGGATTGCCAATATATATAGGATAGATAGCTGATCGGTTTGGTAAGATAAATTGAGAGCGATCCATCTTGAATATCTTTCGCAACCGGAATAGAAGCATAAATCGACCCAAACAGATAACCAACGATTACATAATATGTCACGATCTGCTCCTTTGTATATCCATTAATGACGGCTTTATCTTCAAAAATACTACTCCAGAGAAAATAAATTCCTACTAAACCGACAAGAACCATTAATAAACGGAATATGGTGTTAGCCCGATATTCCAAAGTTTCTTGCCAAGAGATCTTAAAGGCTGAAAAATATTTATTTAGTCTCATAGATTTACTTCATTATACCAGAAAGTTTCATTTCCCACCTGGGTAAACCAGGCAACAGCCTCACAAAGTGAGGCAACTGCCTGGTGAACAAAAAAACACCGCTCTGTGAAGCGATATTTTTCATGGTACTCCATCGCCTGCCCGGCAGCTGCCGGGCCTGTCCAACATAGCTTGAGCGAAGCGAAAGCGACGGTGGGTGAACGCTACCTGTCCCCCAAAGCTTGAGCGAAGCGAAAGCGACGGGGGATCGGAACTGAGATACGGGAGAGTAAGGCTAGAATTTACATTCCAAAACCATTATTTCAAGATAACCTTTCTTAATTGCTGAGTAAATCCTTTGGTGGCCAATTTAATCATATCTTCACCGAGCTTTTTACTCACCAGCCATTCGGGGTGTTTGTCAGCAATACCATCTTCTGAAAAATCTTTTAATTTGTTTGTCTTAAATGGATGTTCAATCGCTTTCTTAGGATAATCTTTTGGTGGAATCTGAACAAGACTTTTATCAATGGCCAGCATCATTGAAATTTCACAATTACCAGCGTGATCATCAAGAGGCCCAGAAATAAGATCCATCATCTTTTTTTCGATTTCGTCAGTAAAAGGTTCGATGTAATCTAATTGAATGCCTTTTAATGATTTTTTATTCTCTTGTACGAACTTTTTCAATGTATCAACATTTCCACCGTGAGCGGTTACAAAAATAATCTGTTTTGCATAAGGCTTAATAGATTCACAAATATCTTTTATGACCATATTCATGGTAGATGTGCTAATCCACACAGAACCCTCAAAACCTTCATGCTCCTCTGAACAAGTTATTTTAAGAGTTGGTAGAAAAATAATGTCCTTAAATTTCTTCTCAACCTCCTCAACCATCTTCTGCTGAATAAATGAATCTGTGCCGATTGGCAGAAACGGTCCATGTTGTTCGATTGATCCAGTTGGAATAACAAAGGTATATTTTTTACCTTTGTTAAAATCCGTTGTTTTCATTCTTTCTAAATGCATATCTTTTTATTGCTACAGGGGTAGGTTTAGTTTATTGATTCCTTATTGCACTTGCATCTCCCAGCACCTTCACTTCACCACCCTCAACATAAATACCCTGACCATCTTCAAGTACATAAACTTCTAAATCAGTACTTCTTTTACCCTTTTTAATATCTTCATCATATTTTGGTTCATGATGGACAGACATCAAGAACGGCACCAAATTCATAGCAGTAAGATCGTCTTGTCCTTCAAATCGATGATAATGACGATCATGTTTCCATTCACACATCTCGATCGTTGGACAAGCAACGTAGGCACCTGCACTGGTTCCAGCATAGAGGACTCCCTGATCCATTTTTTCTTTAAGCACTTTCTCAAAATTTGATTCTTTAATAGCTTTTAATAAGTAGAAGGTATTGCCTCCGTGAACATAGATTATATCTTTATCCTTAAACATTTCTCTGAGTTCATCCTCTTTTTTCCCTTCAATATCCATCTCGTCATATCGAAATGGCTGGCGACTCATTTTTTGTCGATGTTCTGGAAGATGTTTTGACGGCAAACAACCACCTTTGGCCGTTGTGATCCAGGCAATATTTACTTCGTTGAGCGGCTTATCTACATATTCACCAATATGTTCGTAAAAGAAATCTGAATCTGATGTTAGAAACAGTTTTTTCATAACTAGCCGTGTTTAATTTTCAAATACAAAATTGTTGAAGCCAGGAGAAGTCCAATTCCATTCATCACTCCAACAGGGCCGTTTTGGATTATTGCGGCGTAGGTGACCCAAAGGATCAGACCGATAACATAAATAATATAACGCCAAAGCGAAATGTCAGCTGTTGATCTAGTTTTCCAGCTTTGAGCTAATTAAAGTTTTGTGTTGGTTTTTGCCCCTGTCTAAGAGCGAGATACCAAGCGGCTAAGGCAAGTTTTCGTTTGGGTGAAAGCCCTCGGTGACAACGAAATAATTCCTTCAGTCGACTGTTGAGACCTCCTTCCA
>JBDRNK010000079.1:0-17110 GCA_043811105.1 Candidatus Uhrbacteria bacterium | reverse complement strand
GTGCGATCAAAATTGTTCGAAGCTAAACCTGATCTGGTGATTAACGCTGCAGCCTATAACAATGTCGACGCAGCTGAATCTGAAGGGCGCGATCTTTGCTATTTGTTAAATCGCGATGCGCCTGGGTATATTGCTGAGGCTGTGAAGGAGCTTAGCAAGATGAATGGGAAAGACACCCGTAAGGGTGTCAATCAAAATGACGCCCTTACGGGCGTCTGTCCCACTTTTGTACAGTACTCAACTGACTATGTGTTTGGTGGTGCAAACCCAAACGGCTATGGTGAAGACGATCCAACTGATCCGATCTCAGAGTACGGTCGCAGCAAAGCTGAAGGTGAGAAACGGATTCAAGAAATCTACGATCAGGTCTATATAATTCGACCCAGTCGTATCTTTGGCCAAATGGGGAGTGGGGAAGGTGTCAAAGAAAGTTTTGTTGACTTGATGCTCAGGCTCTCGCAAGATCGTGATCAATTTGATATGGTAGACGAAGAGCTGACTTCACCAACGTACGCACCGGATCTAGCAAAGCGAACGCGTGAGATCGTAGAAAATTATCCGCCTGGAATTTATCATGGAACAAATGAAGGTGCTTGTACCTGGTACGGATTCGCAGAAGAAATATTTAAACAGATTGGTCGGACTGATATCAAACTTAATAAAGTTGGCTCAGATCATTATCCACGCCCAGCCAAACGCCCGGCTTGCTCTTGGTTGTTGAATACAAAATTACCACCAGCCAGATCCTGGCAGGAAGCGCTTGCAGAATATCTGAAAGAAAATAAAAAAATAAGAAACTAACAAAATAAGCACAGTACATATTTTCTTATTTTCTTAGTTTATTATTTTCTTATATATCTATGAAAGGAATAATTTTATCCGGAGGGCACGCAACCAGACTTCGGCCGTTAACAAAAATGACCTCAAAGCAGTTATTGCCGGTTTACGACAAACCGATGATTTATTATCCTTTGTATACTTTGTTGAATGCCGGGATCAAAGAGATTTTAATTATCTTAGCTCCTGAGTATGCCGGACATTATCTAAATCTGTTGGGGTCAGGAAAAGAATTTGGTGAAGGTGTAAAAATTACATACGAAATTCAAGACACACCTCGGGGACTCGCTGACGCGTTTATTGTTGGCGAAACTCATATTGGTGATGATGCTGTGGCCATGATTCTTGGAGACAATATATTCGAGCATGACTTTACAGAAGACATTCGTTCGTTTGAAAAAGGTGGCCGCATTTTTGCCCTTGAAGTTCCAGATCCTGAACGGTTCGGTGTGGTTGAATTCGATGAAACAGGAAAAGTGTTATCAATCGAAGAGAAACCAAAAAATCCGAAAAGCAATTATTGCATTCCGGGTTTGTATATTTTTGATAATCGAGTGATTCAGTTTGCTAAAGAGGTGAAACCGTCAGAGCGTGGAGAAATCGAGATCACTTCATTGCATCAGCGATATCTGGATTTAGGGGAACTTGATGTACACAAAGTTCATGGTAAATGGTTTGATGCCGGGACATTTGATTCGTTGTTAGCTGCTGGGAATTTTGTTGCTGAGCATGGGTGTGAGATTGGATGTTCAAAACAAAACGGGGCTAAAGCCCCTGAGAAATCTTCATAGCCAGTTTATCTGGCGTCTAAATTTTAGACCAGGGATAAACCCCGTTAGAAGATTTACCTCCCCTGCAACTCCAATCCAAACAAACCACGGTCAGGACTTACTTCACCAACGAAGTATGCTTCCCGGCCGTTTTGATTTACCCAAATGGTTTGGATATTGTTTCCATGAGCCAGTTCAAAAACGTTGCGCTGATTACGTCCATCAAGTTCAATCGCTTCGATCGTATCTGCCCGGACAACCAGAACACTGTTTCCATCCGGATGCCAGGCAATGGCTGTAATCGATTCGCCAACTCGAGTCAACAAGGTGTCAGAATGGCTGGCCGGATCGTAAACATGAACTTCAAAGTTATTAAAATACAACAAACGGCCGGATCCGTCAGAAGCCCACTGAGCATCTATCGCATCAACATTCAAAAGAATCGGTTGGCTGTCTCGGCTGGTGTCAATCAACACAACCTGATCATGGTTGTTTTCTTTTAACATAATCAAAGGATCAGCTGCCGGAAGTAGAGAGTAATGTCCGGAAGGAAGGTAGGCCAACAGTGTTGCCGAGTCATTAACGTATCGGAATACAGAAACAGTGCTTCCGGAAGTGTCAATCAAAATGGCCTGACCTTCCATCAGCGTGGCCAGCCGCGGTTCTTGATAAATCTGATTTACGGTTTGAGTTGCCAAGCGATAGACGTACGCTCCTTCGGTTGTTGTATAAAAAACAGCAAGAGAATCGTTTGGATGCCACCAAGCGTCGAGTATGGTTGCCTGCGCAATTGAAGATAATTCCAACGTTTTACCACCGGTCTGATCAATGATCGAATATGTTGTGGTTGATCCAATGGTTTGTTTGATTAACAAGCGTTGACCATCAGCTGACCATGTCAGTTCAATATCAGTTAAATTGTTTTCGGAAAAACGATAGAGTAAAAACTGATCTGCTGTTGAAATATCATAGGTCCACAGTTCCAGCCATGATGCTGAACTGGATAAATAAGCCACCTTGGTTTGAGTTGGATTAACAACAGATGAAACAATATTGGTTGAGATAATCATTTCAGGATCAGCTTCTAAATACAAAGTAACATCTTCAACAAAAGTTGTTTCATGACTGTTGACCGGCAAAGTTTTTTGCCAATTGTGATACCCGGCTTTGCTTAGGGTTATTTGATATTCGCGAGGGATCAGGTTTTTTACAAACCCGGGAGTTTTGCCACGCTGATCACCATCAATAATAATATCCGCTCCTTTTGGTAGGGTGGTTGCATAGAGAAGACCGGTGCGGACAATACGATTGTTGTCAAAACTAAAACGATAACCAGCCGTGTACAAGACCACGATTGGGGCGGTAATTAAAAAAGTCGCGATAAACACGAATAATAAGGTCATTCTTGATCGAAATTTCATATCAGATACATTGTAACAGAATGCATAAAAAAAACGAGCCCATAAGGAGGGCTCAGGAAGAATGTTCGTCGTAATAGTCTTGGCCTTGTTCGGAAAGGGCCCAGCGGACAAAAGGGTGTCCGATCACTAAACGATAGTTGAATATGTGACTACCGTTTTCTCGAAGCCTCTTTTTTTGACGCAGGGCATCACAATCGGCCATGGCTGAGGCAAAGTAAGTCAATTGATCGGAATAGAAATCATCCTGACCAATCATCTGACCCAATGTGATTCTAAAATTAGAGTCATATGAGCTTCGTCTCCTGGTTATATACAGCTGACGAATCCAACCAATAGCTTTGGCAACTTCTCCTGGATCATGTTGTTTCAATTGTTCCAGGATATCGTTGCGATTTTCTTGTTTCAGTAGCGGAATCCATTTGGCAACCTGTTCAACAGGTTGATCACCATTTCTGGTTTCCGGAAGAATGGTTGGTATCTCTTTGCTTTTGAAGTTGAGATTGATAGTCAAGGTCTTATCAGCCACCTTGGTCAATGAGTTGTATCCGCACCTTTCAGGAAGTAGCACTGCAGTCGGATGCCCATTGGCCTTGGCCATGCCCAGTAGATCAGAATAATCAATATCCAAAGCACAGATAACCATTGTCCAATCACCCAGTAACCGTTGACTGAAAAGGTCAGCCAGATTGATCAGTTTGAAATCAACTGATTCTTTTCCGTCCTCACTATTCAGACGTCGTGGGCAATGAAAAATTTGTAAATGTTCCAGGTCAGCAACCCGGTCGAAATTTTCCCTACCATGTTCAAGCCAGTTATAGTAATCGACAAAGACAACGCCATAGACGATATGGCCAACTTGGTCGATGACCGTTTCTTTGATTGCCTGAAGCAGGCGTGAGGGCTGAAGAGCATCGTCACCCATCATATCCAAGTACTGGCAGTGGATATTCCATAGGTCGATCAGCAAAACAGCACCACGTTTTTTTGGATTCATTATTAACCCCTTTGTAGAGAACGAGATTAAAACCTACTATAGACTTTGACTGTTGTCAAGAGAATAAGGTAGAATACAGGCTATTATGAAACATTTTCCCAGACGAATAGTAATTTTAGCCTTTGTTGTCTTTATAATTCTATCTTTTACCGTTGGTTTTATTTCCGGCCAGCAAAGAGGTATTCATTCGGTTGTTCCAACCGGAGAAGGTCGAGTTCTTGGTGAAGGTGAAATTCCAGCCTACTTAACCGAGGATGTTGATTTTGATATGTTTTGGGACGCCTGGGATTTGATTAAAGGAGATTTTTATCGTTTACCGGTTTCAGAGGTTACTTTGTTTTACGGAGCCATGCGTGGGATGATTGAAGCGCTCGAGGATCCATACTCAAGTTTTTTTGATCCTGAAGAAGCTGAGGATTTTGCAGAAAGTATATCCGGTAGTTTTGAAGGTATTGGTGCTGAAATCGGAATCAAAGACGATCAACTTCAGGTGGTTGCTCCTTTGCCAGACACACCGGCCATGGTTGCCGGATTAATGACCGGGGATAAAATTTTTCAAATCAACGGGCAAGATACTTCAAGCATGAGTTTGGAAGAGGCAGTGATGAATATTCGGGGAACAAAAGGTACTTCGGTTACCCTGACCATTGGTCGGGAAGGTCAGACTGAGCTATTAGAAATCGTTATTGTCCGCGATGAAATCAGTATTGATAGTTTGCGTTGGAAAATTAGGGACGATGGGATTGCTGAGATCAATCTGTTTTTCTTCAATCAAGACACCAGCGAACTTTTTAGTGAAGCGGTCAATGAAATAATTACTAGCGATGTTGATGGAATTATTCTTGATTTGCGCGGAAATCCTGGCGGGCTTTTGTCCATGGCTGTGGCTGTGGCTCAGGAGTGGACCGGACAGCAAGTGGTTGTTCAAGAAAAGATTCAGGAAGAAAATAGTGCCTTCAACGGCCGTGGTTCAGCTCGCTTAGGCGATATTCCAACCGTGGTTTTGGTTAACGGTGGTTCCGCTTCAGCCTCGGAAATCGTTGCCGGAGCTTTACAAGATTATGGACTGGCCACAATAGTTGGAATGCAAACTTTTGGAAAAGGTTCAGTTCAAGATTTTCGTCAGCTACCTGATGGCTCAGCTGTGAAATTGACAATTGCTGAGTGGTTAACTCCAAACGGTCGGACTATTCATGAAATTGGAATTACTCCTGACGTTGTGATTGATTATACCATTGAAGATTTTTATGCCGGAATCGACCCACAACTTGAAATCGCCACACAGATTATCCAAGGTACTTACATCTTCGAAGAAACTGCCGAATCAGAAGATGATCAAGGATAAAGTGCTAATGCGAAAAGAAACCTCGGCCGGAGCGATTGTTTTTAAACGCACCGGTCGCGGTCTTGTTTTTGCTATGGTTGTTGATGGATTCGGCAAAACCACCTTTACCAAAGGTCATGTTCGGCGTGGGGAAAGATTGTCAGAAGCTGCGGTTCGAGAAACATGTGAAGAGATTGGTTTGTGTGATCTGAAATATGTGGCTCGCTTAGGTCGGATCGAAATTGAATTTATTGATCGTTTTGTTTATAAAGGATATCTGGTTCAAAAACAGATTCATTATTTTTTGTTTGAAGCTCCGCGAAAAGCTCGAATTAAAGTTATGTCGCCCAAGAAGCACGGCGAGCGGATTCAGCGTGGACTTTGGGTCCCGGCGTACAAATTACTTGATACTTCGAGTTATGATGACCTGAAGCCTTTGGTGAAAAAAGCGTTGAAGATTGTAAGCAGGGATCGACAGGCGCCTCGCCCCTTGGGCTACGGCCAAGGGTAAGCCTGTCTTTTCAATTTCACGCCAGCCTGATAGCTACCGAGCCAGCCACCTGGGATCCTCAGGGTTTTGATTGAGGTAGCGCTCGGTCTGTTCGTGGAATAAGAAAAGATGGTTACGACCTCGCTCGACGTCGGCCGTGACATGTGTCTACGGTGGAGGCCTGGTGGTTAGATTCTAAAGCACGGCATCCGACCGTACCTCAATCCAAAACCCTTCGGCTCTTGTTTCTTACGGTAAGGAAAAGGTGGCTGGCCTTAAACTTACTTTTAGACAACACCACAATCTCCTGTTATACTAATCTTCGTATGCCCAGCAGTAAACATTTTAAGTTTAGTTTAGCTGGGTGTGTCTAGGTTTTCTGCTAAGAAAATTAACCGTTGTTGGTTTTTAACAGCTTAGTAAAAACTACTAATTACTATGATTAAAAAGTTTACTGCTGGGTATGAAAGTAATTCTATTAAAAGATGTGCCCAAAGTCGGGCTTAAGGGGGAGACAAAGGAAGTATCTGATGGATACGGCCGTAATTATCTTTTAGCACATAACCTAGCTGTTCCGGCAACTGCTCAAGCTGTTGCTATGGTCGAACAAGAAAAGCAGATTGCCGCTCAGCGAGTGAAAAAAGTATTGAAGCAGGCCGGACAGGATGCTCAAAAACTTGATGCTTATTTGTTAGTGGTTGAAGAGAAAGTCAATCAGTCTGGCGTGCTTTATGCATCGGTTACTGCTGATACGATCGCCAAAGCTTTAAATAAAGCCGGCTTCAGTATCAAAGCCAACATGGTTGACTTATCAGATCCGATCAAAGAGATTGGTGAGCACAAAGTACAGCTAAATCTACCGTATGGCTTTGAAGCCAAGATTACAGTTGAGGTTAAAACAAAAAAATAAGAAATTAAGAAAATAAAAAAAAGCACGGAATGTATTTTCTTATTTTCTTAGTTTATTATTTTCTTAATTATGTCCAAACATAATCCAAAATATGTTTTCGTCGTTGGCGGTGTAATGTCTTCAGTTGGAAAAGGCGTTGCTTCGGCCACCATTGCTAAATTAATTCAGTCCCGCGGGTACAAGGTCGCCAGCATCAAGTGCGATATGTACGTTAACGTTGATGCCGGAACGATTAGACCGGCTGAGCACGGTGAAGTTTTTGTTGGTGAGGATGGAGTTGAGGCTGATCAAGATTTGGGAAATTATGAACGCTTTACAAATGAGACATGTACTCGCGTAAATTACATAACCACTGGCTCGGTTTATCAGGAGATCATTCGTCGTGAACGTAACTTGGAATATGGTGGGGAAGACGTTGAGGTGATTCCGGATGTACCGAAGGAGATCATCCGTCGAATCGAAAAATGTCAGCAGATAAATCAAGCTGATGTGGTGGTGACTGAGTTTGGTGGTACGGTTGGTGAGTATCAGCTGTTGGTTTTCCTGGAAGCCGCTCGGATGATGAAAGTCCAAAATCCGGATGATGTTATTTTTGTCATGGTCAGTTTTTTGCCAACACCATCGCTTCTTGGAGAACAGAAATCAAAACCAACTCAGTACGCTATTCGCACACTGAATTCGGCCGGAATTACTCCTGACTTTATTATGTGTCGATCTGATGTACCGGCCAGTCAGGATATCAAACGAACTATTAGCAATGTTTGTTCACTTCCGATCGAACGTATCATTTCCGCTCCGAATGTTGATTATATTTATCAGGTACCGGTTAATTTTGAAAAAGAGAATCTTGGGGAAGAATTACTGCGATCTCTAAAACTTGAGGTAAGGCCAGGAAATTTGAACGATTGGATTGAGTTTACTGACAAGATCAAGAATTTGAAAGACGAGGTGACTATTGGCATTGTTGGAAAATATTTTAATCTGAAATCTTGCCGCGATACATATATTTCAGTCATTGAATCTTTACACCATGCTGCTTGGAATCAAGACCGAAAGCCAAAGATTCTATGGCTTGATTCTGAAGTCTATGAACAAGACCCTGCCAAATTAAAAGAGCTGGATCAGTTGGACGGTATTGTTGTTCCCGGCGGTTTTGGTGGACGGGGTACAGAAGGCATGATCTTGGTTGCTCAGTACGCTCGGGAAAACAAGATTCCGTATCTTGGTTTGTGTTTAGGAATGCAGATTCTTTCAGTTGAGTTTGCCAGAAACGTTTGCGGTTTGGCCAAAGCCAATTCTGAGGAGTTGGATCCGGAAACGCCATATCCGGTTATTCACATTATGGAAGAGCAGAAAAAGCATATGGCCGAGCATAATTATGGTGCCACGATGCGATTAGGTGCCTATCCATGTGTTTTGAAAGAAGGGACAAAGAGTTTTGGCGCATACGGTCAGAAAGAAATTTCTGAGCGCCACCGCCATCGCTTTGAATTTAATAATGCTTATCGAGAACAAATGGAAGCCAAAGGTTTGGTGTTTGCTGGGATCAATCCGGATAAAGATTTGGTTGAGATTGCTGAGGTCACAGACCATCCATTTATGGTTGGTTCACAATTTCACCAGGAATTTAAATCTCGCCCTTTAACCGGCCATCCTTTGTTTAATCAGTTTATTAAGGCGGCTGTTGCTTGACATTGTTCTACTGATGAGGTAGGGTAGGAATGTAAGAAATCATTACATTCAAACATTATGACTTCAATTGTAAAAGCTACAACCAAAGGGCAAATTACTTTACCGGCGCGCTGGCGCAAGAATTTTTCTACAGATCAATATCTTGTTAAAGAAAAGGCCGGTAGTCTGATTATATCACCATTGGATCTGGACAAGATTGAAACAGCCAATGAATATACTATTTTTGACGCTGTTCGTGATAATAACGGTCAAGGAATTCCAGCAAAAGATTTTCTTAAAATACTTAAGAAAATCAACAAATAGGTGTTATGAATAAGATTGAGAAGTTGTTGTTAAGGGTGAGCTTGCAAGACAGGTTGCGAATTGAATCAGTGATCGAATTTTTGGCTACCGGAAATTTTGACAAACTTGATGTGAAGAAAATCAAGAAAACAGATTTTTTTCGAGTACGTGTTGGGCGATTCCGTATTATCTTTCATCGCGATCAGAAAACAGGGGAGTGTATTATTGATGGTGTAAAACTGCGTGATAAAGACACTTACAAGTAGCCTATTGACAACTTTAAGCTTATTAGTTAGAATACCCCCGCAATAAACATTTACACATATGGCACATAAAAAAGCCGGCGGATCTACACGGCTAGGACGAGATTCAGAGTCAAAACGCCTAGGCGTTAAGCGAGGTGATGGTCAGGCCGTAAAGGCCGGTGAGATTTTGATTCGACAACGTGGAACAAAGTGGCGTCCAGGTAAAAATGTTAGTCAAGGTAATGATGACACACTTTATGCCAAAGTTGCCGGAATTGTTAAATTCAACAAAAAGAAAGTTGCTAAGTTTGATGGCGCGCTTGAACTGAAGACGTTTATTAACGTGGAACCAGGGAAATAAGAAAATCAGAAAATAAGAAAATAGGCACTGTGCTTATTTTTTTAGTTTTTTACTTTCTTATTTTCTTCTTTTAAGCTATAATTTCTTCATGCGTAGAATTATATCCCGAGCCCGCAAATTACGCTGGGCAATGCGGGATTTGTTTAAGAATTCAAAGTTTTATCGCTGGATGGCAATTACATCGGCTACTTTGGTTTTATTCACCCTGGCCTTGCCACTTTGGCGAGTTATTCCAAATTTGGGAGATGATACTTTTATTCCGTTGCATTATAATATTTATTTTGGTGTTGACCGTTTTGGCCCTTGGTATTATATTTTTATCCTCCCAGCGCTTGGTTTTTTACTCCTGCTCTTAAACATTATTTTCGAGGCAGTCTTTGTTAAACGAGAACATATCTTATCTGTTTTTTTTGCCATCACCACAATTATCGTTGAAATAACACTGTTCGGGTCAATGATTTTGATAGTTCTCTTAAATACTTGATATGATTGAAACGTTTTTCATTGTTAAAATTTTAGTTCTCTCAACCATAGCATTTTTACTGACCATGGCCTGGACACCGGCTTTGACTCATTTTTTGTATAAACATAAATTAGGCAAGTCAATTCGAGCTGAAGGATCAACTCCAATTTTTTCAAAGTTGCATGCGAAGAAATCCGGAACACCAACCATGGGTGGTGTTTTGGTTTGGGGAACGACTTTGGTTTTGGCAACTGTTTTTCTTTTGCTCTGGGAGATATTTCCGGATACCTGGATTGGACATTTAAATTTTTTGACTCGCGAACAAACACTGCTACCGCTTGGTGCGTTGGTCGCCTCTGCCTTGGTTGGCCTGGTTGATGATTATCTGAATGTTAGAAAGATTGGACCGCAAGGTGGTGGCTTACGTGTTCGCCATCGTTTGATTCTGTTTACCTTGATCGCTATTGTTGGAGCTTGGTGGTTCTACTTCAAACTTGATTGGGATTTGTTGCATGTTCCTTTTCTGGGCGACTTTAATATCGGCTGGTGGTACATTCCGTTTTTTATGTTGGTTATTGTTGGTACTTCATTTTCAGTTAATCAAACCGATGGTTTGGATGGACTTGCCGGAGGAACTTTATCAACCGCCTTTGCTACTTTGGCTGTGATTGCTTTGCTTCAGGGTCGAGTTGAACTTGCTGTATTCTGTGCAGTGATAGTTGGTGCTTTGCTGGCCTTTCTCTGGT
Organism: Candidatus Uhrbacteria bacterium; assembly: GCA_043811105.1. Lineage (GTDB taxonomy): Bacteria > Patescibacteriota > Patescibacteriia > UBA9934 > CAZDDW01 > CAZDDW01. The sequence continues at coordinate 6,575 of JBDRNK010000079.1, read as the reverse complement.
TTAACATAAATCCAGCTCGTTTCTTTATGGGTGACACTGGATCAATGTCATTGGGCGTGACTTTGGGAATTGTGGCCATGCTAACCAACACTGCTTTGTTATTGCCGATCATGGGAATTGTTTTTGTAATTGAAGCTTTGTCAACAATAATTCAATTAGTATCGAAAAAATTGCGTGGTAAAAAGGTTTTTCTTTCCTCCCCAATCCATCACCATTTCGAAGCCATTGGCTGGATCGAACCAAAGATTGTGATGAGGTTTTGGGTGGTGTCGATGGTGGCAAGTGGTTTGACTATAGCGATATTTGTATTAGATACACTAGTTACGTAGAAAGATATTAACTTGAGAACATGAAATATTGCATTGAAGCATGAGATATTAAAGATATTATACAAAATATCCCAAGCTCCCAAGCAATATCTCAAGTTTCCAAACAATATTTTCTTATGCCCCCCAAACCTCGCAAACAACCAGACTGGATTTTTTTAGGGATAGTCGCGGCTATCATCTTTTTTGGTTTGATCATGTTAACTTCAGCTTCTGGGCCAAACGGTTACGAGAAATTCGGGGACAGTTTTTATTACATTAAACATCAGCTCATTTTCGGTTTGATTCCCGGAATTGCCGGTTTGGTTTTGTTTATGAAGATCCCGTATTTAAAATGGCGGGACAATGCGTTTGCTTTGCTAATTGTTTCTATTGTCCTTTTGTTGCTGGTTTTTATTCCTGGAATCGGATCTGAGTTTGGTACTTCTCGATCATGGATCTCAATTTTTGGTATCTTTTCAGTTCAGCCGGCTGAAATTGTTAAACTAACTTTTTTGTTCTATCTGGCTGCTTGGCTGGAACTGCGTGGTCGATCTCGGGTCAGTGATGTTTACTCCGGTTTCTTGCCATTTTTGTTAGCCTTAGGTTCGATCATGTTGTTGATGATCCTACAGCCGGACATTGGAACCATGTCGATTATTGTGGCCATGTCACTGGTTGTCTACTTTGTGGCCGGCGCTCCATTGACTTACATTGGTGCTTTGTTGGCTGGTGGTTTGGTTATGTTTGGTGCATTGATCAAGTTAGCGCCATATCGCGCAGCCAGATTTACTACCTTCTTGCATCCTGAGTTAGATCCGCAAGGAATCGGTTATCATATTAACCAAGCTTTGTTGGCCATCGGATCTGGCGGATTCTTTGGATTAGGTTATGGACATTCGCGCCAGAAGTTCCAGTATTTACCAGAGGTGTTTGGTGATTCAATTTTTGCGGTTGTGGCTGAAGAATTAGGATATGTTTTATCTTGTGTTTTAATTGTTTTGTTTGTGGCCTTGATGTGGCGAGGTTTGAAAATTGCCATGAACGCGCCGGACAAATTTGCCCGATTAGTGGTTATCGGAATCATCAGTTGGTTTGTAATTCAGGCTTTTGTTAATATCGGTTCAATGGTCGGTATCTTGCCAATGACTGGTGTACCATTGCCATTTGTTAGTTATGGCGGAACCGCATTAGCAATTTCGTTGATTGGTATTGGAGTGATATTGAATATCTCGAGATACTGTAAATCATAGGGATCGACAAGCGTAAGCTTGTCATCTAGTTTTAGAAACGTAGCGGAACCCTTCAGGGTTCCATTATGTTTAGGCCAGCCACCTAAAAGCCTCAGAGTTTTTGTTGTGGACAACGCTCGGCCTGTTCGTGGAAAAAGAAAGAGTGGTTATGGCCTCGCTCACGCCGAAGCCGTGACATGTATCTTTTGGTGGAGTCCTGATGGTTAGATTCTAAAGCACGGCTTCGGAGTGTGCCACAACTAAAAACCCTTCGGCTCTTATTTCTGACGATCAAGAAAAGGTGGCTGGCCGCAACCTGACTCACCCTTGACAAGGCGGTGTTTTTTTGTTAACCTGCAACATGAGATCTTTAAATAGTCTTGGCTGGCATGAATTCGAATGTTTCGAACTCGCGGCCGGTAAGACACCTTCAACCGCACGGACATACAGGGCTGTGTGGGTGAGGAGAAGGAAGATGGAACAGTGTTGTAATAAGTGGGTCGACGCGCAAACGCGTAGGCCAATCAGTTTTTGGAACAGTTTACCAGGTCACTTCTGGTTTCTGATATTTGTCCTGATTTCATTCTTGGCTTGGTTGGAGTATTTGCGACCATTCAATCCTGAGCCACCAGGTGCGATCTTTGTCGTCCCGCTTGTCATGTCGTTGCTCTTTATGGGTCGGATAGGTTACGACGCACTCAAGACGGCACGCCCATGGATTGTGCACACACTGATCGGCTACGACGGCTGGCTTTGGCGGGCTGAGAGCGGCAAGACACATCTCGATTCCGAGCCGCCGGGATACCGTCGCGAGCCGGATGGGTTGTTGATGGTGCGAACCGAGAACGGCTGGGATCGCTGCCAGGAAAAATTCCTGAATGATGGGTTGGCCAAAGACATCGTTTCGGTTGGCCCGATCGTGCCTTTCGGAGTCGGTCTGCTGCGTCGCTGGCGTGAGTGGCGAAATCCAAAACTGTACGAGATGCAGTATTTCAACACCCACCGCATTGTTCGAGTGACTACCCGTGACGGCGAGGTGTTCCGTATCGGTTCAGATTATGGCCAGGCTGCCATCGAGGGGTCACCTGAGCTGATCATGTCTGTGCTCATGCGCCATATCGGTGAGGACAATACCGAGCGAATGATCCGCGAACCTGAGCGAGTCGAAGCCTGGTATCGGGTACTGGTCTATGCTGTACAGGAGCTGGATGAGACGCTTCAGGATCGAAGCCGGGTGTCCAAGAGCAAGGTTTCCGTGGGTAAAGTTCGGTGTTATCTGGACGGACTGGGGCACTGTTTTAAACGCCAGAGGCCGTGGCGGGAAGCGACCCCGATTGCCAGTACTGGCCCATCTCCGGGTTGTTTCGCTGATCATCTTGGTGAACTGTTCCCGCCGAAGATCGAAAGGACAGACAGTTTTGCCCCAAGCCGCTGAGTCAGAATAACTTCTCAAGAGCACCACCTGGTGCTCTTTTTTTATTTCTCCCACAACCCTCTCATCACTTGACACAGCGGTGTTTTTTTGTTAACCTGACCGCAGTTCCTTAACCTGCTCTGTACATTGGCGCGTAGTCAAACAGTACAGGGCACTTCCAGCAGATGGATTAAACGAGCCATCTGGCTAGGAGGATCGCATGATGAATGAACAGGTTTGTTGTGAACGTGGAAATGATGTTCACCTGGAATCACAGCAGCCACGGCTTTTGCCGGTACACATCAACACACTCGGTTACTTGCTGGCCTTGGTTACTTGGTGTTATATTTTGAATTACTCTGTTCAGGTGTTTGGGCTTTCTTCTGAGAGTTTTCTGGGGCGGGTCTTAATTGGTTTCTGGTTCATAGTTGGGTTTGTATTGTTTCTAGCTGAAACAATGTCACTGTTCTTGAACTTCGGTGTCTGGGTGCAGAATACTGTCATCGGCCAGCGACTGTACAGGTTTCGAGACAGCCTCGGTGGCATTCACTTGCATAAGGCGCTGCCGCAGTACTGGTTGAGACACGACGGTGACATGACCGAGCTGATTCGAGGAAGCTACCGCGCACATCTTGACCCGGTCGATTGTTTCTATGCCATTGGCCCGATTCTGCAAGTACGCCAGGGCGGTATCTTCCGTAAGAACCGTATCCTTGGCTATCCTTGGCGAGATCTGTGGAAGATCAAGAGTTGCTGGGATGGACAGACTATCGTTCTGGAAGATCGCCATCGGATGTACTTTGGTGGACCTGGAATGAGTAAGGAAGAACTTTTTTCCACTCTGGAACGTCACATGGATGTTCGACAGATTGTCGAAGGGTACGACCAGTTTGGTCAGGATGTCTGTGTTGTTCTGGATCGGATTCAGAAGCATGACAGCACCATGGGCAACTCGCCACATGTTCGAGCAATTCGACGCTTCTTGAGTCAGTCTTTGGACTCACTTCCTGAGGTGTTGTCCAAGAGCTGGCAGCGCTACGTCGCCAACAGCGAGATGCTTGTGCGTCGTCGCTGGGATGAACTCAGTGCCAAGTCGGAGCGTGAAGATTCGTCAAAGGACAACTCGGCGATTAGCTAGAAACTCCACACGACCGAGATCTCTCGGTCGTTTTTTAGTCTAGCATTCCCAACCTTTAAGGTTGGGTAACATATTTGACATTTTGTTTATGTTGCGATAGGCTCAAAGCAATCCTTTAGGATCAACCTAAGGAATACTAGCTGTGCAAAAAGCAGAGCTGAAAAAGGAGAAGAAGATGAAGACAGTAGAGCTGGTAAAACACATGGTTCAAGCCATGGTTGATCATCCGGACGAGGTCAAAGTCGATGAGATCATGGGTCAGCACTCCTGTGTGCTTGAGCTCACGGTCAATCAGACGGACATTGGCAAGGTTATTGGCAAGCGTGGTGTCCATGCCCAGGCCCTACGCACCTTGATCGTTGCCTTTGGCGGTAAGGAAAAGAAGCGTTACGTCTTGGAGATTCTGGAAGATCGTTCTTGATCACTCCGCAACAAAACGTCAAGCCCTTCACTGAAAGGGCTTTTTTTGTTAGACTGGTTTCAGTATGAAGATATTAATGACTGGTGGTGGGACGCTTGGTCCGGTAACCCCGCTTATCGCAATTTCAGATGCTTTATCTCAAGTTAATCCTTGGGGCAAGGTTGTTTGGGTTGGCACACCGGAAGGGCCAGAAGGGGAGTTGCTTGATAATTTAGGCTATGATTTTATCAGCCTGAAAACAGCTAAGTTGCCGCGTCAGATAAAGCTTTCGACTTTGACTGCGCCGTTTGTTCTCGGTAAATCTTACTGGCAGGCTCGGCAGATTTTGAAACAGGAAAAACCAGATCTGGTCATGTCAGCCGGTGGTTATGTTTCTGTTCCATTGGTTTGGGCAGCTTGGAGTTTGAAGATACCAACCTGGATTCATCAGCTTGATGTTCGGCCAGGTTTGGCTAATCGATTAATGGCCCCGGTAGCAACTCGAATCACTACTTCATGGAAACAGTCGCTTGATGCTTTTCCAAAATCCAAGACCAAGTGGATTGGTAATCCGGTTCGAGCTAATTTAAAAAAAGTCAGTAAGGAACAGGCACGGCAAGATTATGGAATTGAAAATCAGTTGCCAACGATTTTGGTTTTGGGTGGTGGAACCGGTGCGACTTGGATAAATACAGCTATGAAACAGATCGGTCCAGATCTGACAGAAAAAGCAAACGTGATTCATCAGGTTGGGAAAGGGAAGTTGGATCCTGAGTTAAAAGCAATTGGCTCGAATTATCAGGTTCATGAATTTATCTTTAACATGGACAAAGCCTATGCTGTCGCTGATCTGGTGATTAGTCGAGCCGGTATGGGTACGATTTCAGAGCTGGCATTTTTATCAAAGCCGTCGATTATAATTCCGATTCCGGATAATCAGCAAGAAGAGAACACAGCTATCTTGTCGAAAAAGAAAGGTGCGGTAGTCTTTGAACAATCACAGCCGGTTAAAGAGCTGGAACAGGTAATATTCGGTCTGCTCAAAGATTCGAAACGGTGTCAGGAACTTGGACACAACTTGCATGAACTGTTACCAACCGAAGGTGTGGCAGATAAAATTGCCGAAGAAATAGTGAGGACCGACAAGCGTAACCCAAGTAGGGACCGACAAGCGTAAGCTTGTCAAATAAAATGACAGGCTGACGCCTGTCGATCCCTATGAACGGGGCCGACAAGCGTAACCCAAGTAGGGGCCGACAAGCGTAAGCTTGTCAATTTAATATGACAGACCTGAATATACATAGACCACATCATGATCAAATGAATTTACCGGGTGAATATTTCATAACTGGTAGGATGTTAGATCAGAAAAGATTAATGGCTGGTGCTGAACGCAAGCATCTGTTTTTTGATGTGCTAATTAATTTATGTCATCGACACAAATTGGATCTGATTGCTTGGATAATTCTTGATAATCATTATCACATTTTGATCGCATCCGATACCGTCTTTGAGTTAAGTAAATTTATGAGTAGCCTTCATGCTGTTACTTCGAAGCTTTTAAATGACGAAGACGACAAGCGTGGTCGAAAAGTTTGGGATCAATATTGGGATCGGCGTATTCGAAACGAAACAGATTCATGGAAGTCTTTTAATTATATCCATTGGAATTCAATCAAACACGGAATTGCAAAAAATTTGGATGAGGTGAAACAGAATCAATTTTGTAGTTTTGGGCTTTGGTTTGAGTTGCTTGGAGAAGAGTTGGTTGAAACATTTTTTGAACAGTATCCTATTGACCAATTTGATTTAAAACAAATGACAGGCTGACGCCGGTCGATCCCTATGAACGGGCCGACAAGCGTAACCCAAGTAGGGACCGACAAGCGTAAGCTTGTCAAATACAATGACAGGCTGACGCCTGTCGATCCCTATGAACGGGGCCGACAAGCGTATCCTACGAAGGGATCGACAAGCGTAAGCTTGTCAAATAAAATGACAGGCTGACGCCTGTCGATCCCTATGAACGGGGCCGACAAGCGTAACCCAAGTAGGGACCGACAAGCGTAAGCTTGTCAAATAAAAT
>JBDRNK010000078.1:0-6275 GCA_043811105.1 Candidatus Uhrbacteria bacterium | reverse complement strand
CAAGCGTACAAGTAACGTTATAGGCTTCAGAGAAAATAGATTCGGAATTCTTGGTATCAAAGTAAGCGGAACAACCAATAGCATCTTCGCTACAAAGATTAGAGAAGCGATAAATATTAAAGCCTTCGCCAACAGAATTCGTATAGGCCTCACAGCCTAGATAATACTGTTCTGATTGAACACCTTCCGGGGTTTGATCACAAGTTGACGGGGTTACCCAAGAATCTTTTATCAAAGTTATATTATCTTCAACTTCTTTCAGATAAATGTTATCGATGTAGTATTCGCCTGAACCGTGGATATTCAATACGGCCGTGTCATCAAACAAAGCAAAATCAATGGCATCAGAGGTATCCAACGGTCCCATCTGATAAAGTTGCCAGTTTGTGGTTATCTCAACTGCATTGTTCTGGAAACGATGTGTGACTCCACTTCCGCCCTGTTCAATCAAACTAGAACCAATGGTCACGCCACTGGCACCTTTAGCCCAAAAAGATAAAATGTAAGTCTTGCCCTGAACCAAAGCCCCGACCAAACCTCCACAATCATCGATCTCTTCGGTGGCATACACTTCACAACTGGCTCCGGTGCCGTTGTCAACTAGCTCGCAAGTTTGATCATCAACACATTCATCAGCAACGGCTTCAGCCAGGTAAAGTAATGTTAAATCACTGTTAGCATTAGTCACATGAATCGAGTGTCCGTCAACAGCCACGGATTCGTTAGATACGGTTGCCAAAGCATTACCAAACCATTCTTCCAGATCATCGTCTTCGACATCATCGTAGAAAATTGTCGTCGCATTTCGACCGGCTCCACCAGTGTAAGATCGACAACCATTGGCTGAAGCATAACAAATTGTACTTTCGTCAGGATAACCAAGGTAGCGACACTCGCCAACTTCAGTCCAGTAACCGCCTGATGCTGAACAATCAGTTTCAGTTGATTCGCTCTTGCGATATGGATGACAGTCTTCGGTAATCGTCGCTGTGTAACTGAATTCACGATAATGAATGTTTCCTAGACTGTCATAAAATTCGCGACAATCCGGATTTTCAAAAATGTCATCGTGTTCGTTACAGGCTTCAACATCATCAATGTCGGTTTCACCGGTTTCTTGATTAACATAATTTTGATCCTGACAAACCAAAGAGGTTGTGCCATCCAGTATCGGATTAACACATGGAGCTTGATTCAAATTTGATTCGAGCAGATTCCAGGAAACCAGCTGATAACCGGTTAGATCTGATCCCTCCCAAGTAAAGTAAGTGGCGTAATCACCGGCCTGTAATAAATCCGGCTCTGAACAGATTCGCAAATAAGTATAGTACTCAAGACCTTCGCCACCGGCCTCAAGATCATCTAAATTAGTAAATTCATCACAACCAACGTCAGAACTTTCACAAGTGCCGGCTGTGCTTGGAATAAAGTAAAGTGGAAACTCTTCTTGGTCATAACGGCTGGTTTCCTGTTTATAAGTATCATAACCAACACAAGAGGCTGGACATAAATCAAGAGTATTAACCACGGCCGGCACTGACGGATCACCGTCAGCCGGAGTGTAAAGTTCACAACCAACGTCCTGAGCAGAACAAACTCGAGCATAATTGTCACACTCAGCAGGATCGGAAGCCAAACCACTACAGCCAAGATATGCTGGTGGAATATTTAAATAATCATATTCAAGATCATTTACATCACCGTAACCTTGTTGAAAGTCATGCAAAACCGAACCTTCTTCAAGCATAAAAGCGTCAAAACTCAATTCTCCACTGGTACCGGTATATATAATCCTGACTGTGGCATAGGTGGTAACGCTTGGTGTGGTTAGAGTACATTCATAACGAACAGGGTCTTCTCCGGGATCAGTTACATCGGTTTGCAATGTTTGAGTACCGGACAAAGAACAATCGCCAAGAATTGTTGTTAGACCCAAATTAAAAGCTTGCGGATCAGGATCAGCATCAACCAATTCAAGATTAACCGACGCAGAACCGGTACCAACATCAGTATCACTGGCATAGAAACTAAAGGTATAGAATCGGCTAGGTGAAAGGACAATATTCTCTTGATAGATGTCAGGTGAATCAGTATTGCTTAAAATATGATCAACTCCATAAGTTGCGCCTTGATCAACTTGCAGATAATTATCAGCGCTCACCTCCTGCCAAACGTCTGGCAAATCATCGTCATCAGTGTCATCTTCAAAACTGGCATTGGCAATCACATTTAACAAAGTCTCTTCGTCTTTAATGATCAACTCAGTACATCCGGCGTATTCCACAGAACACTCTTCAATATTATTATTAAAGTAACGTCGATCCTGGTAAGCGTAAAGGTTATAATTAAAAATGTCATTGCCAGTATTATATTCATAGGATCCGATGGTGCTACCAACAAACTGAACATCATCATCGCGATCTGCAGTTACAAAATCATCTCCGGTAGCTAACCAGGCAAAAGCGTCATCAGTATCATCCAAAGTTCCCTGATCATCAAAGAACTGACGAGTGCGATACCAAAGACAACCGGCATTATCAGCGGTACAAGAATCAAAATCAACTGTGTTTAATAACCAATTGTCATTCTCACCAGTATCAATATTATCAAAACTTAAACAGGTGGCGTATTCCTCTGGACAATCATCACCATGAAAACGCCAAATATTTTCTTCGCGAGTACAATAGGCATAACCGCCATCACAGTTTCCATCATCATCTTCGCTGATACAGCTCTTAATGTCTACACAGTCAGTGTTGCGGATACTAGAAACAGAGTTAACCAAACCTTCTCCTGGAGCTGCTGCTGCACACTGAGTATCAGGAACAGTTAAAACCCAGTTCGGATCAATCAAATGACACCAAGGATGATTAGCGTTTAGCTCGCCATCAGGACTACAATCATCAAAACCATCAACCACTTCTTGCAAAGTTACTGGATCAGAACTGGAATTATAAGGGGAATTTGCAGCCATTTCCCAACCAACTGGAATGATTCTGTACTTACGCAATTTAACCAAATTGGAATAACAGTATGCATAGGAATAACATCCTGAATTTTGATTATTAGAATAATCATCAGCCGGAATCAGTTGCCAAGAGCCATGAAGTAACCCTTCATCAAGCGATGTTTCAACGGTTATAGTTTCACCACTTTCACCACGGCTTATTGCCAAAGCCATATCAGGATCCATGGCACAATTAAATAGTCCTCTTGAAGCCGGACCTGGACATGATAATAATTCACCGACTGGGTTATAGCTAGCAATTGCCGAAAACTCCACGGTTAACAAATCTTGATTAGCTTTCTGTGTTGCTTCATAAGTGTCATATCCGGAAACCGAAGGTAAATCCACGTCAAAGTAATCTTCATCCTCAATATTTAAACTAACTAGTCCTTTAAAAATACGATCCAATAATTTCGAAAGCAGAGTATTAGTAAACATTGAGCCCGCACTGGTCAGCAGGGTCAACTTGAGATTTTCTTCATCCATGATTGCTTTCCAGTCTGACTGAACTTTTCCTGCAGGATCCTTGAGTAGGGTTTGCTCAATAGTGGCATTTATTATGGTTGATGGTGTTTTTACATTACCGGTAATGAAATCCGTTACTGCATTAACGCGCTCATTAGCCACTATTTGCTCAGTAAACTCGCTCATCTTCTTTTCTAAAACCTTTTCCTGAACTCGGACATTGATTCCAATTGAAGCATCAAGTACGGACTGCCCCGGTTTTAACATGTTCTTTATCTGACCCAAAGCATATTCACTTGGATTTTCTCCCATCTTTTTAAAAGAACTAAAAGCTTGAGACCAATTTTTAGTAAAATTATCAAACTCACAGCGTGGCTTTGGTCGTTGATATTTTTGCCGAATTCCTAGCTGAATTGCCGCTCTGAAAAACGGATCACCAGGATCACAAATGTTAAACTCCATTTCAGTTGTTTCATTCAAAATTTCACTTAAAGCACCAACAGCGTCGCCAGCCACATCAAGCCCTAAATTCTTCATATAATCACCAAGATTTGTTTCTTTAAAAGCTGATTCTCCGCTTCCGGTATTGGCGATCCAAGTGGCCGTATCATAAGCAACACGATTTAAAAAGAAACTTAAAAGATCAAGCATGATTCCACCCACAATAATCCCTAAAGGCTTCTTAATTAAATTATTCTTTGTGTCCTTAAGTGATTGGGCCACGTTTGCCGGACTATCAGAAACCGGGAGCCCCACTGGGGCTGCCTCAACACTGATTTCCATATAATCTAGCGGGTCAATTAGACCAAGGGTAGAAGGGAGAGAAAAATCATTCTGGATTGGAGCGAAAGAGTAGGCTGACACACTTGACACCTGAGAAAACAAACCAACAAAAACAAAACAAACTAACACAGGAGTGATTAGCCATTTTTTGTATTTGTTAATAAATCTCCTCATAACTTATTATTCTTGAATCACAGTTTCGGCTTCTTCTGATTCCTGAAAATCAGCAATCGCCTCATTAAATAATTGAACCAAAGTTTCGTCATCAACCGCACCGATCATTGCTTCATCCATTCCGGACTCAATTAAAATCTGACGGATCTCTTCAGCTGACATACCCTCAAGAATACCAGCCACATCTTCAATTGAATCAACTCCAACAGAAGCGCCTATTGGAGATGTAACGACTGGAATTGTGTCACTTTCATCTAGTACATCATCATCAGAAGCAAAGTAGTAACCGCAATCCCGTCCGCTTGGACAACTTGGATCATCACCGGTTATCACTTCAGTTTTATCGTTAATTCCGTCTGAATCAGAGTCAGCCAAATAAGGACTAGTCTTGTAAACATATAGTTCATCGTAATCAGTCAAACCATCCTCGTCCGTATCAGAAACTTTTTGTTCTTCGTGTAACCGGCGTTCCTGTTCTTCAAGTGAACTGTAATCTCCTAGCGGTCCTGAATAATACAAAATATCGTAAAGTGGTTGTTCAAGATGTGTGCCCATAAAGCGAACACCTAAAACAACCCCACCGACTCCTAACAAAAGAACAAGCAAAATAGCAACCTTTCTCTCTAAAGAGAAGGCTGATCCCTTATGCTTGTTCGAGGAAGGGTTAGCTACCATAATATACCCTAGCAGTATATCAAAAAAAATGGCCATCAGCCATCTTATTTGAGGATAACTATTAAACTTATTTTAGTTTCGAAATTGCCCGATAAAAAGCCAGCCAGTTTTCGATTGACAGTTCTTGAGCGCGAGCAGTATCAGATAGCTTTAATTTGGCTAAAACTTGCTTAGTTTTTTCTGAAGAAACGATTCGCTGATCAGCTAAATTCCGGTGTAATTGTTTACGTCGACTGGAAAAACCTGCCTTGGCTAAGCGGATAACTGCTTCAAGTTCAACTTCACGTAAACGATTTTTACTTGGTGTAATTAGATCAAAACGCAAAACTGTTGATTGCACTTTAGGTGGCGGAGAAAAAGACCCTGGCTTAACTTGACAAATTTTTTGTATTTTAGCGTGCAATTGACAAACCACTGAAAGCAGACCCATGTCCCCTGGCTGGGCAGTAATTCGATCTGCCACTTCACGCTGAACCATAACCACTAAACACGATGGACGTGGTTCTTCAATTAAAAACTTTGAAAGTGTAGCACTGGTTATGTTATAAGGCAGATTAGCCACCAGCTTGTATCGTTTATCGCCGGCTGCCACCAGTTCCTTATTAGCAATCTTAATTACATCACCTTCGATCAAATTTAAATCTTGACCAAACTTTTTTTGAAGACCAGGAATCAAATCACGATCAGCTTCCACCGCAGTCACGTTTTTTGTTTTCGCTAACAAAGCCTGGGTCAAGACCCCTTTTCCCGGACCAATCTCAAGAACACAATCTGATGGTTTCAGATCTGCAGCTTCAACAATTTTGTTAACAATCGCTTGGCTCTTTAACCAATGTTGTCCAAAGGATTTTTTGGCAAACATATACTGCCGGGTCTTAAGACTTTTATTTTATTATCTTTGATCTGAATCAAGGTTGAGGGTTTTCGTTTTGGTAAGGCTCCAACATCCAGAAAATAATCAGGTTGAAGTTTCTGGTTCTTGTACTGAGACCTAACCGCTCGGACTGAATAACAGTCTGGCTGACCTGATCGGTTGGCTGAGGTTGCTGTGATCGGACGGCCTAGTTGTTTTGATAATTCACGAGCGATTGGATGAGCAGAAACACGAATGGCGATCTGATTGTCCTTGATGCAGTGTTTGGGAAAGACATCCGTAAGGATGTCATTTCGA
>JBDRNK010000077.1:0-7789 GCA_043811105.1 Candidatus Uhrbacteria bacterium | reverse complement strand
CCGCTTTTATCACGGTTAGATCCATATCAGGTTCGGTCGTATTTTTTGTGAGATTTTCGAAATACAGTTCGTGCAAACGCATGCCGTTGAATTCCCATCCAAAACGGCGCTTAAGTTCAGCAAACTCAGGATCATTCATTTGATTATCATTATGCAGTTTGATTATTTTCTCGATCATTTTGTTCGTATTAGCCACGTAACCTTCGTAGAGTGTAAGATGATTTTGGAGCATTGTGTCGGAAAATCCGGGCAGGCCAAGGAGGTGAGAGAAGTTTTTTGTTTGATAGGTCATATTATTGATTTAAATATTCAAAAATATATATTTTGCCGGCATCGATCGAAACCCACGAATCAGCAGTCCGCTTGGCGGTTTCGATAATTCGCGGTGCTTCCCACCAGTAGTCATTAACTACGTAAAAAAGTTTATCAGCAGAGATTAATGATATGGTAGATTCTGCCGTGTCGCGATCCGGAGTATCGTTCATGGTTAGGAAATAATTATAAAGTTCACCGCCTGTCGGGATCGGATAATAAAACATATTATCATAATATTGTTTAAAACCAAAAGACCAAATAGCCGCTGCAGACACTGATTGATTTGCTAAAACCAGATATTTATCCTCGTCCCCCATTTCATCAATCAGATATACCGCCTTCATGTCGCTTTGACTAACATTAAATCCATGACTGGTTTGATAATTATCCTTGCACGGATAAGCTAGATAAAACGCGCTGGTTATTATGGCGGCCATCAAACAAATAACAAAAGCCCGAATCGCCACAGGTTTATGCAATAACTTTTGCCACAACCAAAGTAAAAACAATCCAAGGTATGGAATCAAGAAAAAACCGGCCAGTGGAATCAAGCGATCGGCATAATTTGATCGTTCATAATCGATTAAGAAAGTGAAATCAACTACGGTCTTGAGAACCAGATAATTGATCGCCAGCATACCGACCATGATTAGCGGTAGATATAGGTTTGAAGACAGTTTGCGTCGGAATACTAGGATCGTTATTGCTGAAAGTAGAATCAGAATCAAAGTCATGTTAAAACCGTAAAGATAAACAAAGTCGAGAATGGTATCAAAGCGGTTTGAAAAGAATACTTCAATATTTAAAGATTCAGCCAGTCGGCTTGGTAAAAGCGAACTCCAGTTAAAAGACAGGCTAAGACCCGACAGCTTCGAGCTAATTAGAAATGCCAGTGGTAGGATCAAACTTCCTGAAATAACTGTCAGTCCGAAAATGAAGCGACTAACAATTTTTCTAACGGGGTTTACCCCCGGTCTGAAAGTCAGACGCCACGTAAAGTGGCTAGGAAGAAACTCTGACCCGGTCGCGATCAAAGCCAGATACAGCATGATCGGAATTCCAGCCAAAGGATGAATAGCCAGTGCTGTTAGTCCAAGCAAGAACAAAGCAGTCAAAGATATTCCTTGTTGATTTTTTAGCAACGGGATCGAAAGTAAAATTATCAGAACCGTCCAGAGATTTGCCATGCCTTGCGGGGTGGTGACAATAAAACCGCCTAGTGGAATCAGAAAAACTCCCAGCACTGAGAACATGGCTGCCCGACGATTTTCACCAAGATAATAAAAACCAAAATACCAAGCCAAAGGCAAGAGAAGAGCAGTCAACAACGGAAGAAGTAATCGATCAACCAGATCAAGTGGCAGTTGAAAGCCTTGGTGAATGAATAATGTGGCCACGTACTGTCCGATATAGTAGAACGGTTTTGGTGTGATTGTTCCTTCTGTTGCTATATGTTCAACAGTAGCTCGGTGAATAAAAGTATCAAATCCATATCCCAACGGATATGCAAAAGTGGCTAAAGATACAAAAAGAAACAGACCAGCCATGATCAAAGGAAAAAGCCAGGCACGTTCTCGGCCGCGGATACCTAATGTTATTAGCAATACAGACAAACCAAACACTGGAAGAAAAATAATCGTTGGTATGCGCTCCCAAGGCGAACGAACCGCATCTAAAATACTGACTTCACCCAAAACAGAAAAAGCAATCACTAAACATAGTAGGGCAAGAATAACTGCAGCAATTGAAAAGTTGGGAATAGTGTGTTTGAAATCATTTAAGGTGTCTTCTTCTTGGTAATGTTTTTTCGAGACCAAATAAACGACAGCCGGGGTTAAAAGTACACAAAGAACCCAGAAGTCAGGTATGATTGACCCAACATAATACAAGGCAGTGCCAAGCAGCATAAAAACCGATAAAAGTAATAAGCCGCCTGACCATACGCGGTGCAGCCAGGTTTCTTTGTAAGTGATCACTCGACCCAGGGCAGCACCATAATATAGCAAAAATAAGCCTAAAAGGACTGTTCCAAGAACAACGTTTTGCCAGTGATAAAAATTTAGGACGAATAAAACTAGAAAAACTATCGTAAAACTGGTATATTTTAGATTAGAGAAAAGAGTTTTCATAAGTATAATTGTATCATATGGCCTTTGATCCGCATAAAGTGCAGCGGCATGATTATATTCTTAAGTATTCGATCCTGCCTTTGATTCCTGGTTTTTGCCGGCCAAATCATCTAACCATTTTACGTCTTGTTTTAACGCCTTTTGTTTTGTATTTTTTAATGCAAGAGAATTATCAGATTGGTGTTCCTTTGTTTTTTATCACCGCTTTAACAGATTTGATTGATGGGTCATTGGCTCGGGTACGTAAACAGGTTACTGAGTGGGGAACTTTTTACGATCCGGTAGCTGATAAAGTGTTGATTGGTAGTGTGGCAATTTTGATTGTTGCTCAGCATATAAATGTTTGGATGGCCTTGATCATTATCGGACTTGATTTGATTTTGGTTATAGGTGGTTATCTGCGTCGTCGTGAAGGGGAGGTGATTCATGCTAATACTTGGGGAAAGTTGAAAATGTGTTTGCAAGTGGCCGGAGTGATGGCTTTATTAATTGCTGTTTGGCTGGGAGTTGATTTGTTTATTCCGTTTTCTATTGGCACTTTTTCCTTAGCGATTGTTTTTGCTGTGATCAGTTTATTTACCTATGGATTATAAGAGCGGATCGCGGACAGTAGATTGTAGGTGGCAACGGTTACTACTTCTTGGTGTGACCGTGATTTTTTTTGTTTCTTGTTTGATTTTGATTTTTGACATGCCGCGTTTGTTCGTTTCACCGGACGCTTTGGCAAATTATTTGTTTTCCAGCGAACTGGCTGAGAATAGCAGACTGCACTTGTTTGAACCAATGAATCTGGAGCTGGACGACAGTTTATATCCGCGAAGCACCTTTTCGATCCAGGGACGTGTCTTACCGGTCAGTTTTCTCGGTTTGCCATTTTTGTACGGTTTGATTGCTAAGTTGGTTGGCATTGGCGGAATGTTGTTGATCACACCGATCTTGGCCGGGTTAGCGATTTTTGCTTGGCGAGGTATTGTTGCTCGGTTGTACAATGATCGTGTTGCTTTGTTGTCTGCGATCCTTTTGGCTGTACATCCGGCTTGGTGGTACTACACCGCGCGAGGAATGATGCATAATGTGTTGTTTGTTAGTTTGTTGATTTTTGCTTTATGGTTTTTGGTGGTTCGTCCGATCAAGTCTAAGCGCTTCTCACCCAACTTGTTGGGGTCCGGTCTTTTATTCGGCCTTGCATTATTTGTCCGCACCTCTGAGATTGTTTGGCTGTTGCCGGTGGCGATCTTGGTAATCGGATTTTTCTGGAAGAAATTATCTTGGAAGCCGGTTGTTATATTTTTTGTTTCGATCTTGATTGCCTTGATTCCGATGTTTGCAATTAATAACTCGCTTTACGGATCGCCAACAAGTTTTGGTTATCTTAGTCAAATCGATTCTGGTGCTCAGACCTATGATCAACCACCTTCAGAACAAATTGAAACAATTGTTAGTGAACCTGTACAATCGGTTCTGCCTTTTGGGTTTGATTTTCGAGCCATGGTTAAGCATATGATTGATTATGGTTTTAACATGTTTTGGTGGATTAGTTTTTTGACCGTCATTGGTTTGTTATTAGCTTTTTACAAAATTCGCGAACCCAAAACCGGACGCGACCGGCCGCGTTGGGCTTTTCATGCCAGTTTCTTTTTGATCGGTATCGCCTTGTCAATTTTGTATGGTAGTTGGACGTTCACTGATAATCCTGACCCAAACAGTTTGACTATTGCCAATTCTTACATCCGCTATTGGTTGCCGATTTTTGTGATGACAACGGTTTATGCCGGTATTGCTTTGACCTGGTTAAGGGAAAAGATGATGTACGAGCGAACAGCAAAATTTACCAGCTTAGCTTTGTTGCTAATTATTGTCTTGCTCGGTTTTCGAACAACTTTTTTTACGGTTGATGATGGTTTGTATTTTATTCGGACTAATTTGATCCGCTCGGCTGAGATAAAGGAAACGGTGTTGGAACTGACTGAGGAAGACTCAGTGATTATTGTCGATCGGGCTGATAAGATTTTTTATCCTGAACGTTTGGTTCGTTATCCGTTGCGGGATGACCTGACGTATGAATTAATGCCACGAATCGTGATTCGAGCGCCATTGTATTATTACGGAATTACCTTTCCGGAAAGCGATATCGAATATTTGAACACTAAAAAGCTGGCTGAAATGGATTTGCAGATTGAGTTGATCCAGACCTTTGATCAAGAAAGTTTATATCGCATTTATCCACAACCGGTGCCTGACCCCTAGTGGGGATAACTTATGAAAATAAGGCTATTTATACAAGCAACAATTATTTTTATTCCGATCCTGTTGTTCGGTTGGTTGTTGTGGCAAGATTTGGTTCCGACCGGTCGTTTAGTGATCAACTACGACGTTGGCGATCTTTCGCCGTTTGTTAATCGTTTGTTACCTGGTGAGCGGGCCCTGTCTCCAATGAAGTTACCTGACGGACATTGGGCACAGCAAGTGATTGATGAGCCAACCTATTTTACAGTCGAACCACCGCGACATTTTGATTTTGTTGAATTAGAACTTGTATGGGCAAATGATTCAGTTCCGATAATCGAGGTCGGAGGTGTTGCCAGTGAAGACGGAACACAGATATTACTTGAACCGCTACAGAATTTGATAATTGATCAATCTGACTGGTATCGGATTGAATCCGGTCAAACTATTTTACTTCAACGAAACGAACAGTTTACTTCGATCGAACAGTTTTTAGATGAAGTTCCAGATCGCGATCAAATTGCAACGTATCATTACGATCTTGAACAGCCATACATTTTGAAAAATTATTGGCCAAGTTCTTCACAGCAAACGATTGATGTTTCTTTGCGCGGATTGCATCAGTTAAAAACTTATATCAAAGACGAAACATTGAATTTTGAAATTGCATACCAAGACATGAATCGCGAGGATGGGTCTGATCCCATTACAGTAATTGTTACTGATTGGCTTGGTAGAGAGGTTATTCGAAAAACAATGAATGATGATAATAATATTTATGGCAATAGCAATGCTTCCGGATTGCATCAGATTGAGTTAGCGATTTCGAACCTTGTCGAGGGAGTATACAAGATTGAATTGCGAGCCGGCAGTGATATCTTTTTTAGATCAATCACCACCACTCAGCAAAAGATTGTTTTTCTAAATAATGTTTATCTTGGTGATGAGGTAGGTTATCAAGCCGAAGATCGGCCAGTAAGTTTTTGGACCGAGGCTCAGAATCTGACTTTTACTACGCATCATGCAGATGGTGCACAAGAGGCTGATGTTAATGGAGAAATCGTTTTGATTCCCGAACCGTATGAGCGGTATGGTTATTCTGTTGGGAATGACACCCGCCAGGGTGTCAATTCAGAGATAAAATCCCCGCAAGGCGATCTAATCGTTTACAGCGACGGCCATATCGCCTTTGATCCGAATCAATATTTCAACCCTGATCCAGTACGTTTGGCTTGGAATACCAACCTAGATAAGCTCGGAATAAATTATATTATAGCTAAATATACATCACCATCTTCCAACCTTAAAGGTTGGGTTGCAAAGACGGTAGAGTTCGACAATGCTTGGTTGTATAAGGATAATGGTGCTTGGAAGTTTGTTTTATCGACTCCGGGTATTTCAGATCTACAAGAAGAGCTATGGATCAGTGAAATAAATGTTGCCTTTGTTCGCGAACCACTGACCTGGTCAAAGTTGATTCAAGAAATTAAAGAACGATTATGGTAATTGCCAAAACAGGATTTTACACAAGCTTGATTTCGTACTTAGTTTTTTTGCTGGCCGAATATATTAAGCCTGGCTTTGTTTCCAACTATATGTCCGTGCACTGGTTCTTGTTAGCCACGATTGTCTTTGCCATTTGGTGGGGAAGTCAGGTCAAGACAGCTCATGATCGAGCATCTGTTCAATACATCGTTTCAGGCCTATTCGGTCTTGTTCTTGCAATTCTGGTCTGGCAAGTCGGGTCAGAACTGCACGAATTCCGTATTTTAAGCTTAATTTTAGCCCTTACTCTTCCGATTGTAGTCCTGGGCGTGCTAAGATCAAGCAAATAACAAAAATCTTATGTCTGATTGTATTTTTTGCAAAATCGTCAATAAAGAAATTCCTTCGTACACTATTTACGAAGACGATGATGTTAAGGTTTTTCTTGATATTAATCCTTCGGTTCCTGGTCATACTATGGTAATCCCGAAACAACATTACGATAGTTTTCAAGAAACTCCGCCAGAAGTTCTGACCAAGGTTGCAGTTGTTGCCCAAAAGATCGCCCCAGCGGTTCTCAAAGCTGTTGATGCTGAGGCTTACAATTTTACAAATAACTGTGGCCGAGCTGCTGGGCAGATTATCATGCACACCCATTTTCATCTGATGCCACGTCGATCCGATGATGGAAAGAAATTATTTGGCGGCCATGAAGGTGATCCAGAAGAGCTGAAACAGATTCAAGAAAGAATTCTAACGGATCTTTGATCCGGCTCGGAATTTAGACGCCAGATAAACTGGCTTTGAAGAATTTCACAGATTCTTCAAACGGGGTTTATCCCCGGTTCCTAAATTAGCCGCCCATGGCGGGACCCCGCCAAAGGTAGGGGATGGCTAAGAAAAATTTATGACACTAAAACGTTGGGAAAAAATTTCAAGTGAAAATAAGTTCAAGAATCCTTGGTGGACTTACCGGATTGATAAGTTTCGTTTACCCAATGGCAAAGAAGGAAAGTATCATTATTTACATTCTGGTCACTCGGTTTTTGTTGTCCCGATTTTAGAAAATGAAAAGTTCTTGCTGGTAAAACAATTTCGGTATTTATTTGATCGAGAAAGTGTTGAGTTTCCTGCCGGTGGCATGCAAGATGATGATAGTCCAAGAGATGTTGCTCGTAAGGAACTAATTGAAGAAACTGGGTTTGATGGTGAACTAACGAAAATAAATGAGTTCGGCCCTTTTGTTGGATTAAGTGATGAAATGTCCTATGTGTTTTTGGCTACTGATCTAAGAAGGTGTTATGATTATAAAAAAGACGATACTGAAGAATTCGAGTATTTAGAACGTACTGCCGAAGAGATTGATCAGATGATTGTGTCTGGAGAAATATTTGATGGTATGGCAATTTCAACATGGGTATATGCAAAAATACATTTAAAAATTTGATTATGAAAATACTGGTCACTGGCGGGGCTGGATTTATTGGCTCCAACTTTATTCTCTACATGATGCGTGAGCATCCTGATTATCAGATTGTTAATTTTGACAAGCTGACTTATTGTGGCAACTTGCGCAATCTTGAGTCAGTTCAAGACAATCCGAACTATACGTTTGTTAAAGGCGATATCTGTGA
>JBDRNK010000076.1:0-3303 GCA_043811105.1 Candidatus Uhrbacteria bacterium | reverse complement strand
ACGTCTGTGACTACGACCATTAGCTAAACATAATTCGATAACTTCTCTTTCTAATTGGGTTAATCTTCGCATATGAGCCATATCTTAGCTGAAATGGCTCATTTGTCTGAGGGGTGGGACAATATGTTTAGAATTCGGCTTCGGGGGTTTTTTCTTGACAAACCAGCCTTAACCTGTTAAGTTTATGCACTGTCCTTTACATACAAACCGGAGATAAAATCATGTCTCGACCTGAAAAAGGCACAGCCCACAAACAGCGCTGGCCCTTAATCAAACAGCTTCTGAGTCTTGGCTTGTCTGCTGAGGAAATTGCAGGGCTGGTAACTGTAAGCGCGGCAACAATTCGACTTGATATCAGACAATATGGCAATGTAACCAAACTGCTCCCAAACAGGCCAAAGAAGACTGAACGTTTCCAAACTGTTTTCAAACGCTTTTCTCAGTTGATGTTTGAAAACGAATCTGATCAAACCGAAGAGTACCAAGCACTTTGGCAATGGTTGAAAATTGATGGGTTGTTGCAACTCTATGTTCTTGGCCTGGTGCGAATGATAGAGACCTTGTCTTTGCCACGAGTGTCTCCAGAACAAGAGCCGTACCTCAGGTTGATGATCAGAGTCTTTGATCTGAACGTTAACGATGTAAACGGTTCTAAAAGCAGTAACAAAACCGAACAGATTTTGCGTCTGCTCTGTTCCAAGGTTGACCAAGGACAACAGATTCCACCAAACTCAACCAAAGAACTTCAAGAACTTCTGCTCCAATACACTCAGTGTTATTTAGAAGCAGATCGTCGTCTGTGTCTAGCCTGGCCAAAAAACGTGCACATTCTGATTGATCAAGCTTTGGCTACTCTGCCACCGCGAGAGGGGGAGGTGCTACGTTTGCGCTTCGGTATTGGACATGATGCAGCCATGTCCTTGGAAAAAATTGGTCAAAAGTTCTATCTAAGCCTTGAACGAATTCGACAAATCGAGTCAAAGGGCTTAAAGAAACTGCGCCACTTGGTCAAAAAAGAACCTTTGTGTTTCCTCTGGCAGGCAAGTAACTTTGAGTGCTTGCTTGATCTGAAAAGACATATCCGAGTTGTTGGACAGCATGAAAGTGAATCGTTGTTCGAAACCGAACGGTTGAACGAACTGACACTGGTGGCCCTGGCCGAAATCTTGACCACTCCACTCGATGAATTCGAAATGAATGTGCGTCCGATCAACTGTTTTCATCATCGGGGTTGGCGATATTTGTTTGAACTGGTTCTGCACAATGAGTCCGAACTCTTGAAAACCAAAAACTTCGGACGCAGGTCTTTAAACGAGACCAAAGAAATACTAGCTTGTTTTTCCGAAGAAAAAAGAGTTCAGATCAAGTTGGGTATGGTTCTGCCTCCAGAGTTGATTGCCGGATTGCAGATGTGGAAAATTCTGCGTCAACCCATGCGTCGGCTAGAAATTCATTACTATGAAACCTGTCCAAAGAATGGTGATTTGAGTGCTCCGCTGGATTCCCGGCTAAAGAACGTTGGTCTTGTTTATTGGCACGAACTGTTGTCAATGAGTCAGGCCGAGCTTTCTGAAAAGGTTCCAGATTTCTCTGATCAGGATCTTAAAGAAATCAATCTGGCGCTTGACGTACGTTGCCGTGGTGGTGGTCTGCATACTTACACGTATCGTCCACGAAAAGACACACCACCGGATATTCCGGTTCCGTCCATGTCCATTGAGATGGACATCCCGGCCTGGATCCAAAACCTCTTATAGTCAATACCCCCTGAACATCTGTTCAGGGGATTTTTATTTATCCCCAACCGGGTCAACTGGGGTCAGACCCCCAACTGGGGATAAGTAATATCTTTGAGCTTAATACAAACCCTTGTGTTCGGTTTTTGTTCGTGTTAGAATACGAACAGATGGCGAACTGCCATAATTAATTTCGTAAAAAAATATATGACTCCTTTAACAAAAAAACAAAGTGAAATACTCGAGTTTATAAAGAAATACATTGATACAAATAATTTTGCTCCTTCGTATCGCGAAATCGCTGATAATTTTGGACTGTCTTCCCCAGCCACTATTCATCAACACATTCAGGCCATGGTTGAGAAAGGTGTGATCGAAGTTGATGACTGTGGTTGTGCTCGATCAATCGAGGTGGTTGATCAAAATACATCTGAACGAGCACCGCTAAGTCTAATGTTGCCATTAGTAGGTGTAATTGCTGCAGGCGAACCAATTGAAGCAGTTGAAAATAACGAAGCCATGGCCATTCCATCTGACTTCGTGGTTGACAGTGAAAACTCATACGTCTTGAAAGTCAAAGGGCGTTCAATGATCGAAGACGGAATCTTTGATGGCGATTACGTGGTTATTGAACGCAACCCTTCCCCAAAGAACGGTGATGTGGTTGTGGCTTTGCTAGATAATGCTTATGCAACTTTGAAAAGATTTTATCGTGAAGGTTCTCAGATCCGTTTGCAACCAGCCAACTCAACCATGCAACCAATAATTGTAAACGGGGATCTAAATATCCAAGGAATAGTTCGTGCAGTGATTCGTAAATTTGCCACTACATAACAATCCAAATAATCTCTGTGGTTAGGTAACAATCTCGTCGTCAGACAATAATCTCTGACAGCGCTAGATTAATGTTGTCAAAAAATCGATAACTAATAACTAATAACTATAAACATATGTCCACAATGACCCTGCGTTACTATAATTCAACTGTGGCTTTTGTCGATCGCCCGGCTCGGCGCATGGAAAAAGCTCGTATACAGGCACGGACAAAACTGTCTCGTCGTCGTTTTCGCCAGACTGTCCGCAGTTTACTTTCCAGAACTTGAAAATTATAAACTGAGCAGATGTGGTCTGTTGTACCTTGTTCGTCCAGTGATCGTTCACTCCTCCTGGCGGGCATTGATGCGAACATATACAACGGACTATACCTGCTCAGTTTTAATCTATGTATGAGCTAATCAACGAACCAATTGATGTTTTAGTTAATTTTGAGGGCAAACGAGTTGCCCCACAGATTTTCAAATGGAACGGTAAAGAATACCAAATAAAGCAGGTTAATTTGATCCATCATGCCCGCGAAGGCACGAAACGTATTTTCTATTTCTCGGTTTCTGATTTAACAAACTACTTCAAACTCCGCTTTGACCCAGAATTTATGGAATGGGAGTTGGTTGAGTTATACACTGATGGATAGGATCATCATGCATATAGACATGAACTCATACTTTGCCTCGGTTGAGCAACAAGCGAATCCGTTTTTGCGTGGCAAGGCAATTGGGGTGACTGGGAA
>JBDRNK010000075.1:0-10643 GCA_043811105.1 Candidatus Uhrbacteria bacterium | reverse complement strand
TCAGAATGGCGACAAGAAAAGATCAAGGCTCGGGATAACTCTAAAGATAAAGTTGAAGTTAAACCAAAAATTAAAAAGATAAAAAAAGCTGCGTAATTACGCGGCTTTTTCTTTAACTTCATCAGTCCACTTGCATTCTTTGTTGCCGCAGCGAACAGTGTCATTGGCTCCGAAAACGGCTAGGCCCGAACACTCCGGACATTTATCACCGGTGGGCTTACTCCAATAGGCTTGTTCACAATCCGGATACTGATCGCAAGCATAAAAGGTTTTTCCTTTACGGCTACGTTTTTCAATGATCTCACCTTTGCCACAAGTCGGACACTTAACCCCGGTTCCTTTGGCTAAAGACTTGATTGATTTACAATCAGGGTAGCCAGTGCAGGAAAGAAACTTTCCAAAGCGACCGTGCTTGACAGCCATGGCCAAACCACACTTTGGACATTTCTCATCAGTTGTTTCGACTTCAACCTCGACTTTCCCCTCAGCAGTTTCTTTTACCGGCTTTGTATTTTTACAATCCGGAAAGCCAGTACAGGCCAGGAATTGTCCATAGCGACCTTCTTTAACAACCATTGGTTTTTCACATTTGTCACATTTTATATCTGTTGGCACATCTTCTTTTTTTATTTTTTTAACTTCTATTTCTTTTTTCTCAAGATTAGAATGAAACGGTACGTAAAAGTCACTGATCAACGGCACCCATTCCAGTTTTCCTTCGGCGACATCATCCAGGTCATTTTCCATTTTGGCCGTGAATTCCAAATCAACAATTTCCGGGAAGTTCTCAACCAGCATATCGGTTACTGTTCCGGCTACTTCCGTTGGAAACAAGTGTTTCTTTTCATCTCGCTCAACATAACCACGGCTAATAATCGTATGGATGGTCGGGGCGTATGTTGAAGGGCGACCGATTTCGTGTTCTTCCAGGGCTTTAACCAGGGAGGCATCAGTGTAACGGGCTGGTGGTTCAGTAAAATGTTGTTTTGGTTCCAGTTTGATCAGATCAAGTATATCGTCTTGATTTAAATCTGGCAAAAGACTTTCTTTTTGTTTTTCTTGATAGATCTTTAAAAAGCCGGCGAATTTGATAACCGATCCGCTGGCTCGGAAAGTATATCCAGTCTCTTTGGCTTGAATATCCACAGATGTGGCGTCAAAAACCGCAGCCGGCATTTGACTGGCCACAGCTCGGCGCCAGATCAGATCGTAAAGTTTGAATTGATCAGAGCTAAGGTGTTGTTTAATTGTGGTCGGAGACCATGTGGTTTCAGTCGGTCGGATAGCTTCGTGAGCCTCTTGAGCGCCTTTACTCTTGGTTTTATATGTTTGTTCTTGATGATATTCAGGACCTAATTCGCTGAGAATATGTTCTTTGGCGTCAGCCCGAAATTTATCTGAGAGGTTAAGCGAATCAGTACGCATGTAAGTGATCAGACCATGTGAGCCTTCGTCTCCAAGATCGACTCCTTCGTAAAGCTGTTGAGCAATCATCATGGTTTTCTTAGCAGAAAAACCTAGTTTTGTATTTGCTTCTTGTTGCAGTTTAGACGTGGTAAATGGAGCTGGGCTTTCTTTCTTTTTTTCCTTCTTTTTTACTTCCGTAATTTGGTATTTGGCATCTTTCAAATCTGAAAGAATCTGATCAGCTTCAGTTTGATTTTTTATTTCTAACTTATCCAGTTTTTTTCCATCCTTTGAATGCAGTTTAGATTCAAATTCAGTTTTATCTTTTGCCAAAAGTGCTTCAATGCTCCAATATTCTTCCTTAATAAAAGCATCGCGCTCTCGCTCTCGATCAACAATCAGGCGTACGGAAACAGATTGAACTCGTCCGGCAGATAAACCGCGTCGAACTTTATGCCAGAGAAAAGGCGAGAGTTCATATCCAACCAAGCGATCCAAGATGCGTCGAGCCTGTTGAGCATCAACCAATTTGGTGTCAATCGGTCGCGGATTTTTTAAAGCCTCTTCAATCGCGGCTTTTGTAATTTCGTGAAAAACTATTCTTTTGATCTTGGCTTCAGGTACCTTTAAGATCTCTGCCAGATGCCAGGAAATTGCTTCTCCTTCTCGGTCTTCGTCAGTGGCGAACAGTACCTCGTCAGCCTCCTCAGCCGCTTTCTTTAAAGCGTTTACTGTTTTTCGACTTTTAGTCGGAATAACATATTTTGGTTCAAAGTCGTGTTCAGTATCAACTCCGAGCTTGCTTTTCGGTAAATCACGGATATGACCAAAAGAAGAAAGAACCTTGTATTTCTTTCCGAGAAACTTTGAAATGGTTTTTGCTTTTGTCGGTGACTCGACAATAACTAGTTTAGACATTGGTTTATAAGATAATGTAAGTGTTTCTTGATGTCAAGTTTTTGAACTAATCACTAGGTTCTTTTTACATAGTTCATCCCACCAAGGTGGCGGACCATACCTTTCATTTCCATCAATGTCAGAGTGCTGGTGACGACGTTTGTTTTAAGTTCGGTTGTTTGGATGATTTGATCTATATGAGCCGGCTGTCTACTTAGTTTAGATAAGATTAAAGTTTCGATTTCGTTTTCAGGATCAGGTGGTGGGGTTTCAGATTGATCTTGACTTAGTCCAAAAACACCAAGAATATCGTCTGCCTCAGTTACTGGATGAGCACCCATTTTAATTAAATTATTTGGACCAACAGAAAGCGGTGATGTGATCGGTCCTGGTACAGCGAACACTTCGCGACCTTGTTCTAAAGCAGAGCGGGCAGTAATTAATGTTCCTGATCTTTCCGCTGCTTCAATTACTAAGGTTCCAAAAGAAAGACCAGAGATAACTCTGTTGCGAAAAGGGAAATGGCTTTTAAAGGCTTCGGTACCAATAGGAAATTCTGAGATTAAAGCACCCCCATTTGCCAGTATCTCTTTGGCCAAGGGAATGTTTGTTTTTGGCCCGATATGCTCTTGATCCAGCCCTGAGGCTAAGACAGCCACAGTCGTGCCTCTAGCCTCAAGAGTGGCCTTGTGGGCAGCGGCATCAACACCTAGAGCCAAGCCACTGGCAATCACTAACCCGGCCTGAGCCAGTGGATAGACCAGATCAAAAGCAGTTTGTTCACCATAGCGAGTTAGATTGCGTGTACCAACTACGCTAAAGAAATTTGCATCTGCTTTTGGCATGGTTCCACGGACGAATAAAACCGCCGGCGGATCATAAATGTTTGAAAGTAACTCAGGATATCGCTGATCGCCAAAAGGGATAGCCTCGACTTGGTGCTGGGCTAATAATTCTAATTCATGATCAGGGTTGATTGAATTGCGAAGCTGAACGTATTTGCTGGCGATTTTGTTTTCAATACCAGCTTGTTCTAGTTCTGACACTGAAGCGTTGAAGGCTTTTTCCAGATCAGAAAAATGATTACGAATCCGAGCAATCCGAATAGCCCCGAAACTTATAAATCGAGTTAATCCTAATAAATATTTTAATTCATCCTGTTGCATATACATTATTCGGTCAATTCACCTACCGTGACTGGACAGCCACAACAAAAACCCTGCCTGCCACGTACCGACGCGAAGCGTCTGGTTCGGGGAATCTTTGTGGCCTGCCAGCCATTGGGACTCAGACATCCTTTTTGTTCAGAACGCTCGGCCAGGCCAGAGTTTAATCTGTAAGAATGGTTTCTGGCCTCGCTCGAGTTCCGCTGGACCGAAACCTATGATTATCATCCTGATTATTGGGTAATGGGTCCAGCTCCACGTGTCTTCACAAAAAGGATATCTTCGTCCTTTAAAATGGCTGGCCAGCTTGTTCTGGTCGTAAGAAGCAAAGAGCCAAAGGGTTTAGAAAGTAACAAGTAACAAGGGACAAGGTTCAATGAAGTGTCAAGTTACAAATATCAACTTGTTCCTTGATCCTTGTTCCTTCCTTGATACTTGAAACTTGTAACTTGAAACTTCTCCCCCTGAGTCTTCCGTGGCTGGCCATACAGGTGTTATGTCAAATTGACCCATATCAACACAAGCCAAGATTTATAGTAACTTAAAAACTCAGTTCGTTCAATTTTACGGTTATTTGTAACTATTAAAAAACAGCAGGTTTTGTTGCTGTGTAATAAGTTAACACCCAAGCCACCTAAGCTTGGCACTATTTTATTCGAGTTATAACTTCATTGATTGCTTTATCTGCAATCTGATCCAGTTGTTTGATTTCAGAATCTGAAAAATTACCTAAAACAAATTTATCTAATGGCATTTTATCATTTTCCGGTCGGCCAATACCAATTCGAATGCGGTAAAAATTATTGTCACCAAGTTTTTGAGTAATCGAGTCAATTCCTTTGTGTCCGGCTGAAGATCCACCTTGTTTGATTCTGATGTCACCAAGTTTAAGATCAGCATCATCGTGAATTACATAAATATTTTCAAGTGAGGTTTTGTTCCAAAATCCACGAGCTCGAGCAACTGACTCGCCTGAGCGATTCATAAAAGTTTCCGGCTTTATCATAACGACTTTATTTTTTTCAGCCACACTTTCAGCCACCTGGGCTTTCCAAGCCTTTTTGTTTTTCCAAGTAGCATCTAATCGTTCAGCCAGACGATCAATAATAAACCAGCCAACGTTGTGTCTGGTTTTTTCATATTCTTTTCCAGGGTTTCCTAAACCAACAATCAAAAACATATTATCGATTTGTGCGTACACCAACGCGAACCGGCGTACCGATTAAATTAAACTCTCGGCGCAAGCTGTTTTCCAAATATCGTAAATACGATTTATTCAAAGCCTCTTTATACTTACCTTTTAAAGTGACAACAAAAACCGGTGGAGCAATTCCGGTCTGCTTGATGCCAAGCAGTTTTGGATGGCCAGCGCCTTTTCCACGTAAGGGTTTTTGTTTGTTAGTCGCTTTTACAAAAAATTGATCAAGTTCTTTTTGATCTATTTCAGTATACCGTGCCCGCTGAACTTGGTCGACTAAATCAAAAACTTTTTTAACTCGCTGACCGGTAACGGCTGAGGTGAATATTACCGGAGCCCAGGTAAAGAAAGGGAAGTCACGTTTTAAGTTTTCTGAAAACTCTTTCATTGTTTTTGTATCCTTGTCTTTGATCAGATCCCATTTGTTAGCCATCAAGATTACCCCGACCTGAGCGTCAATAATCAAACCGGCTAAGCTTTTATCTTGAACGGTTGGTTTTTCCGAAACATCAATCACAAACAAAGCAACGTCAGAGGATCGCAATACCCCAATACTTTTTCGCACACTTGAGCTTTCCAAAGAATGAGCTTTTTTAACTTTGGCCAACTTTCGGATTCCGGCTGTGTCAATTAAAATATAGTGTTTGTTTCCGATTTCAACCAAAGTATCATTTGGTTCACGAGTTGTGTGGGCCACCGGAGAAACAATAAAACGCTCTTCACCCAGGATTGAATTTATGATTGATGATTTTCCAACATTCGGTTTACCAATGACACAAACGCGTGTGTCTGTGGCTTCAACAATTTCTGCAGGTGCTTTTTTGATTTTTTTCAAAGCATCATAAATTAGATCAAGCAGGTCACCGGTAGCGGTTCCGCGAGCAGCCGAAATCGGAAACGGCTCGTCTAAAGGCCATTGCCACTGTTCTTTTTGACCACGGGCTTTGTCTAATTTATTTCCAACCACAATAACCGGTTTATTGCTTTTAGCCAGCTCTTGAGCCAGTGTTTGATCTAGTGGCAACATGCCGTCGATTAAATCAACCACAAAAAGAATCAGATCCGCTTGGGCCATGGCTAAACGAGCTTGTTTGGCAATGTCCGCTTCAATCTGATCATTAAAATTAACATCTAGCCCACCAGTGTCAATTAAACGGATAATTCGTCCGCGCCACAAACAATCGGCCTCGTTTCGGTCACGTGTGGTGCCTGGAATTTTTGAAACCAAAGCCTCCTGGCGTTCAACCAGACGATTAAAAAGCGTCGATTTCCCGACGTTAGTTCTTCCAATTATCGCGATTTTTGGGAGCATAGCAAGAAACTAAGAAACTAAGAAAATAAGAAAATATACACGGCGCTTATTTTTTTATTTTCTTAATTTATTATTTTCTTATTCTTATCTCATTACTAAATCGACACTAGCTTCTCCTAAAATTATCAAAAAGTCAATATCATCCTCAGTGGTTTGCAGAGTTGGATTTTCAGGTTCGATATTCATTTCTCTGGTATCAACATCTTGAGCATAGCTCCAGCCTGAACTTTCAGTATAAATATCAGCTTGTAAAAACTCTTGAATCAAAGTTAATTGTTCCGGCTGTTGACCGTTGGTTAGATCGTAGATGATTGTTTGCTCATAGTTACGCTCGTTAGCATTTCCAATCTTAACCACATCAAAACCTTGGCCGTAAATATGCTGGGAGGTTTGAAAAGCATAGCCGGTAATGTTTGTACCGTTTTGGATCTCAACTTTTACCAGACCAAGGTCTTCCGGTTCTTGTTCTATCGGTTCAGTGGCAATATAGCTACTGATGCTATCATTAAATACATTAGCGGCAATTCGACGAATCATTCCCCAATCATCATTTTTCGGCAACAAGACATATGCACCATTAATCATGTCATCGTATAGCGGGCCTTCAGGGGAATTATCCAAGACATGGTTTTTAATGTTTTCCGGGTTAACATCACGACCCATGGTTGCCAACCGCAGAATTTGCCAGGTGCTTAGATTTGTTTGAACATGATCCTGCAATGTTTCAAAAATTCGATTGATTTTACTTGGATTCAGCAAGGTGCCGGCTGAAAGAACCTTGTCTTTCACAGCCATTAAAAGATTTTGTTGCCGTCGAGCTCGAGCAAAGTCCGAACCTTCTCCATTTGTACCGTGGCGCGATCGAACATATTGCAAAGCAATTTGTCCGTCCATTTTTTGCCAACCCTGATCAAAAGAAATAGTTTGGGTTAAATAGTCATCAGTTGGATATTGATTGTCAACAAATGATTGTTCAACATAAATATTTACTCCACCAAGGTCATCAATCAAATCAGCAAAACCATCAAAATCAACTTTGACCCAATAATGAATATCCTGTCCCAGAACTTCACCGATTACTTCAGAAGCAAATTCAGGACCACTACCTTCCTCGTTAATTTCACCAAAAGCATTAATGTTATTAATTTTACGCCAATCATATCCTGGAATATAAACGGTTAAGTCGCGTGGAATGGATAAGATACCCATTTCATCGGTTGATGGTCGATAACTGGCAAAGATAATTGTGTCTGTCAGTTCCGGTCCATCATGTCCTTCGCCACCAATTCCCAAAGCTAAGATATTGATTCGGTCTTCTTCTTCACCGGCTAGTAATTTTTCTGAAGAAGTAACCAACCGTCTAACTGTTTCGAAAAAAGTCAGATCTTCTTCGTTACCACTAATTGCCACGTGTTGCGATAGGGCAGCAGCGGACATGGCTCCAATAATGATGATAGCTAAAAAAGCTCGGCCAAAAAAATTAAGCGGTCGGCGTTTGGTCGAATCAGAATCGTATTTCTTTTTAAGAAAATCAATATTTAATTCTGGCATACCCGGTAGAACAACTTCAAATTAAGTTGGCCGTGTTTATTAGTTTGACTGCTAAGAAAAATGACGATTATCATTCTTAGCAATGATTGTTATATGCCCGACTATCATGTATTTTGAAGTTGTGCTACCGGGCATACGAATCACGGCCATTGTAGCCTTTTTTAGCTTAATTGCCAAGGGGATAATCTTCTGCTAAACTTGGATTATTATGGTAGAAAGCAACATTGAACAATTTGATTTGTTCAACCCACCAAAACCTGAGGTTAAACCAGCTACTCCAAGGCAACGATTTGAGCAAGCCTTGGACAACTTTCGAGAGGAAGTGGCTGATATTGATGTTGATTACCCTGGAACAGCCAAGAAGTTAGCTAAAGAATTTCTTCAAGCTTTGGATCGTCAATACACAGCTCAGTATCAGGTATTATTAAAAGCCGTTGATAAAGTTCGCGATCAATCTGATCTTGGGGCAGTGATTTCTTGTGCTGAAAAGATTTTGCCACAAATCGATAAAATTGAAGAGTTGCGAGCAAAAGGAATATTTAAAGGGAAATAAATATTATGAGAGAGTCAGCGATTAAATATCCATACGAGGAAATTGAAAGCCTGGATGAATCAATCGAAGAACCTTCTTGGGAAGAAGATATGCTTGATAGTGATATCCTGGTCGCATATAGTTTACCTGCGTTGAAGAAAGGGGAGCAGACTAGTGATTATTTTGAACGGGTTGGTCAAGAAAATATAAACGCGGCTATCAGCGATGAATTTTTTGAATCAATCGATCGTGTTGGTGGAAAAAGTATTGCATTAGTGATGCGAGAAATGGTGGCTGATATTGTTAAAGCAACATTTGATGATCCTGATGTTCAATTCAAATATTTACATCAACTCGGCGACATGACAGATGGCCAGGTAAAGCAGAATTTTGATCAAGCAGTTTGTACCATACGACGCAATCAGCTTAAGGAACGGGCTAGAAAATTGTATGAGGGGACAAAGGCTCAAAATTTAATCTCCAAGATCGATTCCATGGATATAAACGAGTTAGCAACTGAGGCCAATGACATTGCTTTGCGTGAGCGAGCTCGTGAAATTAATCAGATACTTGATTCAGAAAGAGTTATAAAGGAAATGGATCATCAAGATAGTGCCGGATTCATGTCTGAGATTCAAACAGCCCTTGGCGCGGAGTACAATCGCGAACAGTTTGCTAAAGAGATTCTTGAAAAGGTTCAGCAACAGATTGAAAAATGTGTCCAAGAAGGTACAAGGTCTGTAATCCTTGCTGACATTGATAATTATTTAGAAATTGAAATTAGCCATTTCATTTTTCAGGTAGCTATGGAACAAAGAAAACTAGCCAAAAAAGAGGTGGCTACTGCTGCTTAGGGTCACCCCTTGAATAATCTGAAAAGTATGATAAAATAGGTTTATCTTTTATGTTTGATAATAAGCGTGAATTAGACACATTTTGGCACCGAAAGCTGGGTCCAACCTTGGGCGCGGTAGCCTTATTTATACTTGAAGTGGTTCAGATCGTGATTATTTCAGCTGCGATCATTATTCCGATTCGCTACTTTTTAATCCAGCCATTTTATGTAAAAGGTGCCTCAATGGAGCCAAGTTATTATGATCACGAATATTTGATTATTGATGAAATTACTTATCGTTTTAACCAGCCGGAACGAGGTCAGGTAGTGGTTTTCCGCTATCCGCTTGATCAGTCACAGTTTTTTATTAAACGCGTGATTGGTTTACCAGGAGAAACAGTCGAGGTCTCAGATGGCGCAGTGACTATCTTTAATATTGATAATCCAGGTGGTGTTGTTCTTGATGAAGAATATTTGAATAATACACAAACATTTGGAAAAAAACGTGTAGCCTTAAATGCTGATGAATATTTTGTTTTAGGTGATAATCGTGATGAAAGTTTAGATTCACGTCGTTTTGGTCCGATTCGCGAATCTGATATTGTTGGTCGGGTTTGGATTCGTGGATTACCGCTTTCACGTTTAGGAATGTTTGAACCACCAGAATATAATTTTTAGATTTTATGCCTGGCAGTAAAACTTTAAACATTTATTGGTCGGGTGCATTTAAAAAAACTGCTAAGAAAAAGATACCGTTGTTGGTTTTTAGCAACCTACTTTAAAAGCAGTGGCTTATAATAATTTAAAGTTTTACTACCAGGTATGCCTAAAAAAAGCACAGATACGAAAACAGTCAAACAAGAAAAAGAAGAGGAAAAACCGGTTAAGCGAATAAAAACACCTGAGTTGCTTCGAGGATTTCGAGACATCATGCCAGATGAACAAAATTATTGGGAGTTTTTACGCGTACAAGTTCGTCATTTTGCAGAAGCTTATGGTTATCAGCGTTTGAATACACCAATACTTGAAGAAAAGGATCTATTTATTCGGACCATTGGCAAGCAGACTGATGTGGTTGAAAAGGAAATGTACATGTTTGAAGCTCCAGGAGGTGAAAAAGTTGCCTTGCGTCCGGAAATGACAGCTTCATTTGCTCGAGCCTATATTAATCATGGCATGCTTAACTTGCCACAGCCGGTTAAATTATGGGACATGGGTCCTTTGTTTAGACACGATCGTCCTCAGGCTGGGCGATATCGTCAGTTTCATCAGTTTAATTTTGAGGCCTTTGGTTCAGCTGAAGCAATTATCGAAGCTCAGATGATGGTTATGCTACACTCGTTGTTTAAAGCCATCGGTCTTGATGTGATCATGCAGGTTAATTCTATTGGTACTGCTGACACCCGACAAGAATATAAGGTTGAGTTGGTAACATATTATCGTTCAAAGCGTAGCCAGATTTGTGAAGACTGTAAACGACGATTAACCAAAAATCCGTTACGATTATTGGATTGTAAAGCTCAGGAATGTCAAGAAGTTAAAGCCGAAGCCCCACAGATTATTGATTGGCTTGATGAAAAATCAAAAAATCATTTCATGCAAGTACTCGAGTTTTTAGATGAAGCCGAGGTCCCATATCAGCTTAATCCATTACTAGTCCGCGGGCTTGATTATTACAACCGAACCGTTTTTGAGGTGTTTGTGGTTAGTGATGATGAAGAAAAGTCACAAAGTGCTCTTGGCGG
>JBDRNK010000074.1:0-5719 GCA_043811105.1 Candidatus Uhrbacteria bacterium | reverse complement strand
AGCAGATAATACACCAGAAACAACCGGAGGTATTATCTCCAATGCCGGTGAAGAAGCAGGGGTTACAACTTCAGTAACCATTCCCCTAGTAGAAGAAACAGCCGAATAATAAAATACCGCTCTGAGAACCAGAGCGGTTTTTTTGTTTTTAGCCTCGACCTTATCCGCGGCCGTGCATCCCCTTCTTGATCAACGGGGAGAAGATCAACAGGACGATACCACCGACACCTGACACCAGTGCCAGGTACATGAAGAAGGTGGTCATTTCCACGTTGTCGTACATCCCAGCGATCTTGCCAGCCAGCAAGTTGGAAGCGAAGTTGGACAAGAACCAAACACCCATACAGAGCGACAGGAACTTGGCCGGGGCCAACTTGGTGACCATGGAAAGTCCGATCGGTGACAAGCAGATCTCACCAACCGTGAAGGTGAAGTAAACGCCCCAGAGCCAGAGCATGCTGACCTTATCGCCACCAGTCGCCAGCATAGAAGCTGGGATCATGATCGCCAGAGATGCTGCCGCCAGCAAAAGTCCGACGCCCATCTTCACCGGTGAGGTTGGATCCATGTTGCGCTCGCCCAACCAGACCCACACGCGGGAGAAGATTGGAGCCAGGAGCACGATGAAGATCGGGTTGGCTGACTGGAACCAGGAGGCCGGAACCTCGAAACCCCAGATCATTCGATTCGTGGATCGATCGGCGAACAGGGTCAGTGAACTCCCGGCCTGCTCGAAGCTGACCCAGAAGAAGATGACGAAGAAGGCCAGGACAAAGATAACCATGATCCGATGAATTTCTTCTCGGGTCAAAGGTGTATCCTTTTCCTCCAAGTTACGGTTCTTATAGCTGGCCACCTTGCCAACATCACCCAGGTGATGTTGGAACAGGAAGTAGATGATCAAAGAGATGATCATGCCCACACCAGCAGCTATGAAACCCCAGTGCCAACCAACATTCTGACCCAAGGTACCACAGACCAAGGGAGAGAAAATCGCACCCAAGTTGATCCCCATGTAGAAGATGGTGAACGCTCCGTCACGTCGTGGGTCATTCTC
The DNA here is from genome assembly GCA_043811105.1 of Candidatus Uhrbacteria bacterium. Classification (GTDB taxonomy): domain Bacteria; phylum Patescibacteriota; class Patescibacteriia; order UBA9934; family CAZDDW01; genus CAZDDW01. The sequence continues at coordinate 4,662 of JBDRNK010000074.1, read as the reverse complement.
CGTGTAAAGCTGACCAACGATGGTGGAGATGTTTGGCTTGAAGAAACCGTTTCCAACAATGACCACGCCCAAAGCCACGTAGAAGAAGGCGAGGTGTGGGACAGCCATCAGGAAATAGCCAGCACCCATGAGAACACCACCAACGATGATGCTCCGACGCTGACCCCACCAGCGGTCAGCAATGTAGCCACCGATAACCGGGGTCATGTAAACCAACCCAGTGAACCAACCGTAGATATCACCAGCCTTGCCGGTAATCGCTGCCTGCACTTCCGGATCAGTGGCAGCGGCCGGATCATAGAACATGTACTTGACCATGTAGAGGACCAGGATGGCTCTCATTCCGTAGTAACAGAACCGTTCCCAGGCCTCGACTGCGAACAGTACATACAAACCTGGTGGATGTCCTTGCTTCGCTGCCATTTTCTCTGTCCTCTCGCCTTTCGCCCTTCAAGGGCAGTTGTTTCAGACTAATTTAAAAGACCTATGTAAAAGGCCCCCTTCTGCGCCACATCTTATATTATCTATATTTTTTGTCAAGCACTGAGGATTGGGGTCAGGTCTTGACTTTGGACTGCTGAATAAATATACTTTATCTATATGGCAAGGCCTTTACGAATTGAATTTCCAGGAGCACTTTACCACATCACCTCACGTGGTAATGGACGTAAAAAAATATTTAGAAGCGATCAAGACAAGATTGCCTTTTTAAAAGTTCTAAAAAACATAACCAAAGATTACAACTGGATCTGTCACGCATATTGTCTCATGGACAATCATTATCATTTACTTATCGAAACCCCTGACGGAAACCTGTCCAAAGGCATGCGTAGTCTTAATGGTGTTTACACACAAATATTCAATAAAGCACATCGTAGTGTTGGACATATTTTTCAGGGACGTTATAAGTCTTTTCTAATTGAAAAAGATGGGTATTTGATGGAAGTTGCAAGGTATCTGGTGCTGAATCCGGTTAGGGCTAACATGGTATTATCGCCGCACCTTTTTAAATGGAGCAGCTATCGATCAACCGTTGGACTCTCTGGAAAACCAGATTGGTTGACTATAGATTGGATTTTAGGAATGTTTTCAACAAATAGACAAACAGCTCAAAAACAATATGTGGCTTTCATTAAAGAAGGGATGGGTTACGACTCTCCTTTTGATAAGGTGAAGGGCACAATTCTGGGTTCTGATTTTTTTATTTCTCATGTTTGGGACATTACAAGGGGGTCTGAATTAATCAAAGATATTCCGCGTGAACAAAGGATTGTTGGTCGACCGCCCTTGAACGAATTATTTAGTGGTATCAAGAACCAAAGCCATAGGAATAGGGTAATTTTCTTTGCCAGAAATAGATTTGGATATTCAAACCGTGATATTGCCCATCATCTTGATATAGGTGAATCTAGGGTTAGTAAGATTATTCAACAAGAAAAGTCCAAAGTCAAGACCTGACCCTAATTACCAAATAAAAGACCGCCCTCAAGCTTGAAAGCGGTATATTTTGATCCAGATCTACCAGCTGGTCACCTGCTGTTCCAGAGTGTAGATCGGACAAAGGTCGATTGGGATGTCGGTGTAAGAGCCGAGTTGATCTTCCAGACCAACTGGCACTGTGCCATACATCTCAATGAAAGCAGATGCTGCTGCGTAGTCGCCCTTGGCCTCGATCATCAACAGGTCGTGAAGCAGATTTTCGACTGCTCCAGCCATCAGTGGTGAAACGTAAGCGTAACGTCCGTCTTCCTGATGAACGATCGCACCTTGTTCCATCAGGTAGTTCAGCTCGACCACAGTCGAACGCGCGTGGGCACTGCTAGCACCAAAGCGCAACCAGCGGAAAGAGCTTCCCAGGAACGAAGCGTAGATCTGCTCACGCATTGACTCCGGGTAAAGACCCTGCTCGATCAGGAAGAAGCTGAGGTAAACACCCATAGTATCGGCCTTGGCTTCCTCAATCGTGGCGTAGTGGTCCTTGAGTTCTTCGCTGACCGTGGTGGTCATGGTCTGACCGTTTCGGTTGACCTTGATCACCCCTGGCCCAAGCCCATGACCGGTCTCGTGTAGCAGAATGGTGGCAAAGAAGGCATCGAAGGAGACCCGCTTGGCTTGCTCAGTGTTCATCAAACGCTGAGCAATCGGCACCAAGATCTGTTCGAACTTGGCTTGGATGACGTTGCGCAACATGACCTTTTTCGAACCCTTGGTCTGGCGCACGTACTCGTCGTTGGGCAAGTTGAAGGCCAAGGCCTGCATTGCCGTCCGAGCATCACCAGCGGAATAAAGCAGGTCAACCACTGAAATTGGTGACTCAGAGCCACGATCCGTTGTCTTGAACTCATCCGGAATCGGCAGATAGTCTTCCATCTGCGGAATCATTGCCTTGATCTGATCCAACTCAGCGGTAACTTCCGGATTACGCAAAGCAATGAAGGCTTCGAAAGAGGCCTTGTAGTTCATCAGCTCATCTTCATAGACCTCAACCGGACCAATAACCACTTCGATGTCGCCGTCGCCCAAATCCATCCAGTCCATGTCAGACTGACGATACTCGTTGTCACTGAAAGCCTGGGCGCGCGAACGCAAGAACTTGGCCAAACGCTCGTCTACAGCCAGATCAGCACCTTGTTCCAGGAAACTGGACAAGACTGCCAGATCACCCTGGTACTCCTGACTGTATGGTACAGCCACCAAACCACCACTGTCGTCCCGACGGATGACCGTGAAGTAGTTGGTGAAAGCCGACTTCTGATCAGGATGTGCTTCGATCCAAGCCTCGAGTTCGGCCTTGGTCAGATCTTCAGGATAGAAAGTCGCCCCTACAGGCTTGGCCTTGTCACCCCAGAATATCTGATTGTCAGCGGTTCGATCCCAAGGACCGTACATGATGTCGAAGTAATCCTTGGTAGCACTCAACGCCGGATCCTCACTGACCTGACGATACCACTCCGGATTCTCAGTCGCCACCTGTCGGAAGAACATGTCGTCCAGATACTCAGCGGTGATGTAGAGCTTGGCCAGAGTCGGTCGGTGGATCTCAGGAATAGCCTCATCAGGCACACCAATCTCAACCCGTGCGAACTGGTCGACCTTCTTCTGCATCTCCGAACGTTGATCCTGTTCAGGAACCGGATCAGACTTGTTGGCACAGGAACTGATACTGACCACAAAGGCCATGATCATCAAATAACGGAAGCTGTTCACAAAGCACCTACCTTTCTGTAGATTGAAGGAACGTTTGCATGGGCATCTTAACGAATTTGAATGTTTTGTCAATAGTCCGGCTTATTTCTGTGAATTCTAGATTCTAATGCTCCACCCCTGACTGAGCCAAGACTTGGTTAGGGGTTTTATAATTAAGATTCTTTCTTGGTCTATTGACTTAATTCTATTGACAACGATTTAATCTTCTGATATCGTATCAAGCACGTAATCCTGGCGAAAGCCAAAAACATGAGGAGGGATTTACGTGAGAGCCGTAGTCGCTGACCAGGAGCTGAGAGATCAAGGTGCAAGAACGTGCATCAAGATGGGACGTCCGAAAAGGTGCAAAACGATCAGTGTCAGAGACCTGACACGTTTTGCTCAACGCTACGGAGCCTGCTTCTATGGCTCTGACCGCAAGCTTCGCTTCGTCATCAAGTTCAAGGGCAATGGTGGCCAGCAAGGCTATCTGGCCAGTGAGCTCTACGACTTGCTCAGCAACTGACCAAAAAACGCTCGCCGTCCTAGGCGAGCGTATTTTATTTTGAAATTCTTCATAGCCAGTTCACCCGGCAGCTGCCGGGTTTATCTGGCGTTCGAATTCAGACCGGGGATAAACCCCGTTAGAAATATTTCATAGCCACTTTATGTGGCGTGTGAAATTTAGTACAATAGAATATAATATGTCACGATATTTTTTAGACGAAGTTTACTATTTCATAACAGTACCCACGGTCAATCATAACCCTTTTTTTGAAACAGAAAAACTAAAATATTCTCTTTTAAATCAGATCAAAACCGCGGCTGAACTGCACAGAATAAAAAAGATCGATTATGGTATTCTCAAAAACCACTATCACTTCATGGGTTATTTTAAAAACGGAAAAGTAATTCCGTCTTTTTTAAGGTGTATTAACGGAAAATCGTCTAACGATGTTAAAAAGTATCTTGGTCATTCCGTTCGAGTTTGGGATGAATATCATGTATATATTGCATCAACAGAACAAATTTACGAACGAATACGAGGGTATATTATCGGTAACTCGCTCAAGCACGGTGAGGTGGCTGATTTAGAAGAATTACTAACTCATCCATTCAGCACTTTTGAGAGTGTGGTAGAACAACATGGACGCAAATACTCAGAGGAGTTGGTAAATTCAGTTATTGAAATGGATCATGAACAATTTTTCAAATTTCTGACTTCTTAACCGGGGATAAACCCCGTTAGAAATATTTCATAGCCGGTTTACCCGGCGTTTGAATTCAAGCCGGCCATAAAGTCCGTTTGAAAAATTCAAATTACACGATATCTTTCATCACCTTCTCCAACTTATCCAAGTAATGTGTCATGGCGTGTTTTGATATGGCCATCCGGATCTCATCTTGACGATCAAACCATTCCTTCCTTTTATGCTCGATCTTTTGCAACTTTTTAAGCAAATCTGCTCCGTTGCC
>JBDRNK010000073.1:0-11773 GCA_043811105.1 Candidatus Uhrbacteria bacterium | reverse complement strand
AGCCGCACGAGCCTGACTGTCAGACAGATCCCACTCCGGCACTTTGACCTGTTCGAGCAAAGACAAGATGTCAGCGTCGGTCAAGCGACCATCAGCCCTGGCCTGAGCCAGGTCGATCAGAGCACCGCCCTTGCAGAACTCGTTAATAGCAGTACCGCTGATTCGGCCTTTGCGACCAGCCACAGCTATTTGTTCAAGAAGTCCCCATTCTGGCATGACAATTCCCTTTCCGTTCACTATCCGTCACTTTCAGTACAACTCCAAGGGCAAGCCATACTTTAAGCCTAAATAATGAACAAAAAGTTGAACCGCACAACGCGACTTATTCGCGCTGGCAAGAAATAAATATTATACTGAAAAGGCCGGCTTGTCAAGCAAAAGACAGGCAAACGCCTGTCATTCCTCAGCTTCGAACCTAAATAGGATATTTGTTAAAAATTATTCCAGCACAGCCTTAATTCGTCGCACACCTGCAGATGATGACTCTTGTTTAGTAATTCTGAAATGACCAAGTCCGCCTGTACGAACCACGTGAGGACCGCCACATATCTCTTTACTGAAATCTCCAATTGAATACATTTTCACTTTATCACCATATCGATCCTCAAATACACCGGTAGCACCTTGTTTCTTGGCTTCTTCCACAGTCATTTCTTCAAAGCTAACCGGATAATCTGCAACGATAGCATCATTCACCAACTTCTCAACCTCTTCTTTTTGCTCATCAGTCAATTTCTCAGAATGGGAAAAATCGAATCGGATTCGTTTTTCCGTTATGTTACTTCCCTTTTGTTGCACATGATCTCCAAGAACACGACGCAATGCCTCAAGCATCAAATGCGCTGCCGTGTGGTGCTGAGTCGTTTTTTCACTTTGATCAATTAATCCACCTTTAAACTTCTGTTCTGCACCGGATCGAGATAGTTCTTGGTGTTTTTTAAGTTCTACATCAAACTCTTCAGGATCGATCAACCTGACACCCTTGCGGGTGTCATTCCCAGACGCAAGTTCTTCATTAATCAATTCAAGCGGAAACCCGAAAGATTGGTACAGATAGAACGCATCTTTGGCTGATATGTCAGATCCAAACTTTTGCATCTCTTTTAAACCTTGTGACAATGTGGATCGGAACTTGGTTTCTTCTTTGGCAATCTCAGACAAAATAAAATCTTGATTCTTTCCAATTTCAGGATAAGTTTCTTTGAATATATCGACCACAACTTGAGCAACGGCAGTGCAAAAATTATCTTCGATCCCTAAGGTCTTCCCGTGTCGAATTGCTCGACGCAATAACTTTCGCACAACATAGCCTTGATCAACATTACTAGGGCCGATTCCTTTGTCATCACCAAGAATCATAACTGTAGTGCGAATATGATCGGCAATAACTCGAATTGATAGTTTAGATTCTTGCTTTGATAATCCAAGCACTTTGTCAACAATCGGTTTCAGAGTATCGATCTCATATACATCGTTCAAATCATTCAAAGCAACGACTGTACGTTCAAGGCCCATTCCGGTGTCCACATTTCGATTCTTTAGTGCAGATAACTTACCTTGATCATCAGCCTCAAACTCCATAAATACGTTATTCCAGATCTCTACCCAAGCCTCATCTTCAGGATCAAACTTATCAGAAGCTGGATCAGAACCTGTCCAAAAGAAAATCTCAGTGTCCGGACCTTGAGGGCCAACACTTTTTCCGCCAGCCGGCCACCAATTGTCACCCTTGCCAAGTTTAGCGATTCTGGATTCAGATATACCCAGTTCGATCCACTTGTCATAAGACACTTGATCAAAAGATGTCGTATCATCTCCTTCAAACACACTGACCGCCAGTTTGTTCAGATCAATCCCAAGCCATTCTTTCGCAGTTAAAAACTCAAAGCTCATGGCAATAGACTCTTCTTTAAAATAAGCTCCCAGCGACCAATTTCCAAGCATTTCAAAAAAAGACAGATGGACATTGTCCCCGACTTCGTCGATATCACCGGTACGAACACATTTCTGGTAATTAACTAATTTATCACCTTGTGGGTGCTTTTCGCCTAAAAGATACGGAACCAGCGGTTGCATCCCGGCGGTGATAAACAGAGTTGAAGGATCGTTTTCAGGAACCAAAGAAGCTGAAGGGATAACCTTGTGCCCTTTACTTTCAAAAAAATCTAAATATTTGTTTCGCAATTCATTAGTAGTCATAAAAACATGAAATCATGAAATAGTTCTAAGGTCAAACACCACTTGCTTCGCTGATTGTTTCTTCCGGCTTGGCTTTCCGAAGCAAGCGAACACGGAGACCGGCAACCAGGGATTTCAACTCCGGGCTACGTAGTAACCAAGAGATTCCTAGATAGACCAGTAAGCCGGACCCACCGGCAATCAAGCCCTGAGTCAACACGCCCCAAAAAGTATCTAAGGTAATAAATTGTACAACCATGTACTTCATAAGTTGCATCACTGTCCCGGTAGCAATGCCGGCTGTTGTCATAATGAATAAAGAGCGTAGAATCCGTCCTTCATCCAAATGTCCGACTTTGGCTCGCAAGGGAATCCAAAGCAAAACCATATTCGTCACCGCCCAAATCGAATAAGCAATTCCAAGACCAACCACACCAAATTCACTTGATAGATACAGTGCAGCAAAAATATTTACAACAGCACTAACGATCCCGGTGTACAACGGGGTGACGGTGTCATGAAAAGCAAAATATCCGCGAACCAGTAAAAAGATAAGAGCTTGGGCAAAGAAACTCAAGCTAAAGAAGGCTAAAATATCAGCGGTCAAAATCGTATCCTCCCAACTAAACACTCCAGCACCCAAAACCACTCGAACAATCTGCGCCCGCAATATCAAAAACAAAAGCGAAGCCGGAATAATAAAAAACAACATTTGTCTGGCAGTGTTTGAAAAAGTTTCAATAAATTTATCAACTTGTCTGCGTTCAGCATATTCAGATAAAGTTGGAAACGCAGCTATAGCAAAAGAAATCCCGAAAATTCCAATGGCAAAATACTCCAAATTAAAAGCAAATTGAAAAACAGCAACTGAACCGACAGTCAAAGTCGAGGCAATCACGGTCATAATAATAAAATTAACTTGCCATATTCCCAAACCCAAAGCTCGTGGAATCATCAAACGACCAACTTCACGAGTATCTTCATCTTTGATGTTCCAAATCCATCGATATCTATAGCCGGACTGAAAAACACCAATAATTTGAACAACCAAATGCAAGAAGGCACCGAAGACAACTCCCCAGGCAAGTCCGATCGGTCCAAACCAATCAACAAAGAAAATAACGCCAAAGATAATTCCGATATTATAAAAAATTGGAGCGGTGGAAAACAAGAAGAATCGTTTTAGGCTTTGTAAAGCACTACCAAAAACAGTGGAAAGACCTAAAATAAAGTTAGAAATAAACATCACTCGCATGAAAGAAGCAACCATTTCTTGTTTGTAAGGGTTAAATCCAGGTGCGACCAAAGTACTAATCGGATCAGCAAAAATTATACCAATTAAAGCCATTATCAAAAAACCAACTCCGATCATGTTTAGAACGTTGTTAGTTAAATGCCATGCGGTTCGTTGACGACTCAAACTGTGTAATCGCTTAGTAAACAAGGGAATAAAGCTGGCAGAAAGAGCTCCGGTAACCAACAAAGTAAAAATCAAATCAGGCACACGGAATGCTGAATAATAGATATCAAGCATGTCCCCGGCTCCAAACTGTCCAGCCAAAATTCGATCTCGTAACAAACCGACCAAACGACTAACAAAAGACATCACCGCGACAATAGCCGCTGCGCTGGCAATAGTTTTTGACTTACCGTTTAATAATTTGAAAATCATGTTCGACGTGATCTAAGAAGGACTGAAACTGCAACAATCATTACAAAAATTAATACACCGATTAGACCCTGAACCAAACGATTCTGAAGATTGAAAAAAGAAAGGCCTATTTCCGTTGAATCATGTGAAACCGTTCCTGATGGATCAGTAACCTTTAGTTTAACCTCAAAATCACCAGATCCGTGAAAGGTGTGTTCGACTTCAGAACGATTTGAAGTTACACCATCACCAAAATCCCATTCAAATTCATAACCAGGATCGGTTGGCAACTGAACCTGGAAAAGATAGGTGTTCCAATCAAGCTGTTCGTAGGTAAAGGCCGCGTCCGGTGAAACGTGAAGACTGCGTCGAGCCGGTACCTGTTCTGAAGTGCTTGATGAACCAACGGATTCAGAATCTTCTTGTTCATAAACTTCTGGCAAGGCGGTTTGAGAATCAGTTGTTTCAGTCATGGCGGTTTGATCAATTGATTGACTGACATTTTCGATTATCTGTTGCAATGGCGAGCTTTCATCTGGTAGTTGTTCTGGTTCATCCTGTTCAACAATTTCTGGAGGATCACAAGCGTCTCCCAAACCATCGCCATCAGTGTCTAATTGAGTTGAATTAGCTTGATCTGGACAATTGTCATCATCGTCCTCTACCCCATCATGATCATCATCATGAATCGGTGATATAAGTTTGGTTATAGTGGTGTCATTCGCTGAATTTGAATCCAGTGGATCTGTGCCTCTAATCTCCGCTCGAATATTGAAAGCATTTTCTGGAATCACAAAATCAACATAAACCTCATCAACCTGACCACCAGAACGAACAGACACAATCTGAGAATCACCAATTGGAATACTTCCTTGAAAAAAGCTAACATATCCGGAAACATCAATATCACCGTAGTTGATGATCTGAGCATAAATACGAACCTGATCACCGACAATCAGGGTGTCTTCAGAAAAAAAGATGTCACCTTGACTAATTCCAAGATCAGCTGTTGCTGCGTTTGTACTAAACGGCAAAAGGAATAACACGAAAATTGTGGATAAAACCCACTTCATACTAGGCTTATTTTACCACAAAGCCAAAAAGAGGTCATCTTTGGAAAATAAATATATATCTACACTGATGCGTCTTTTAGTACGGCCGTATCAAAAGACGCATCAAAACTATTTAAACTAGCTAATTTAGCCCTAAATACAACAACCCACTTTTCAATCTTTAACTCTTTTATTAACTCACACATGGGTTCAACCAAATCTATATTTGAATACCAGGCGCTTTGGTGCAACTGTTTAAAACCAATATTTTTTAAAAAATTCCGCAAAACATCTCTTGATTTCCGTGTGTACTCGGGAATATCAAAACTAACTAAACAGAAAATATTTTCTGGCAATACATTTTTATCCTTAATCATTCTTTGCTTTAAAGCTTCGGCTCTGCCTTTTTGGGTTAGTTCTAAAATTACCTTATCTCCTTTCCGTTGAATCCGTAACAATTTTTGTTGCTTTAAATCACGCAGGATCCTATATCGTTCATTCCGCTCCCAACGTTCACAATATCTTTTATAAGCATATCGATCACATACAAATTGTGGGGGAATAGAATAACCGGACGCTAAAAAAACACCAAACATGTATAACATATCCAGAAAAAACTCTTTTGTGTTTGATACAGCTTCTGACATAAATAAAATTCCCCTTTTTATTGGGGAATCTGCTTTAAGTTAAGCACATATTTTTCCATCTGTCAATAACTCAAATGTGGAAAACTATCTTTCACGTGTCTCTTCAAGGATAATGCGATCCTGGAATCGACCACGCTGTTCAGCCTTTTCCCTTCGAGCTCGTTCAAGTTCACTGCGATCACATCCTAAATATTTACAAAGTGCAAAAACAACCTCCTGAACATCAGCCAACTCCTCCAGTGTTGGATCTGCAAAGAACTCTGTTGCCTCCTCAATCAACTTCTCTCTAAGTCGAAGTTGATACTCCTGGTCATCAGCAATGTGCGTTATCGGCACATTGCCATTTGCTCGAATGATCTCTGGAATCCGATCTCGAACCAACTTGTTGTGTTTCACTTCATTTCTCCTTCTAAATCCAAATACGCTTCAAAAGCGGGGTGTAAGTTTTCGATCAAGTCATGATTACGATACTCAGTCGGATTAATCCATCGATGTTCATCATGATCTTGACTCAATACTACATCTGGTGATTCTGTGTGACAGATAAAAAACGTAGCAACTATATGCCATTGTTCTCCACGAACCTGAGGACGCCACTCATTTACAAAAAACGGTCGTCCGATCTCAATATCTAAACCTGTCTCTTCTTTGATTTCTCGAATTAAACTCTCTCCAAAATGCTGTCCTGGTTCAACGCGTCCGCCAGCCACATCAAAATTACCACAATTAGATCCATCATCATAATCACCAGACTCACGTAAAATCAAAACTTTTCCATCATGTACAATAAACGCCTTAGTTGCCACAAACATCCGTATGGACATATTTTCTTATTTTTTTACTTTCTTATTTTTCCTTTCCCCTGGCTTGTAAACCATCTTATACTTAAACTTGTCATCTCGAATTGGGCCTAGGAACCAAAAGTGCATTTCAGCTAAAAAGAATTTTACAGCGATATTCAACCGCCCATCATTATCAAAACGACGAACAGATGTGTGTACTGCCGGAGATAATATCCCATACTTCCCTGCTTTGTGCGCACGAACCGCATATTCATGATCTTCACAAAAAGTAATTGTTTCGTCAAATCCGCCAACCCGATGGTGAAATGATCGACGAACTAAAATACAAAAACCAGCTGCGTGCTGATGTAAAGGCGCGATCAAACGGACATACTTATTATAAAACCAATGTGAAAACTCGTCATAGATTCCACCGTCAATCGGTTTGACATCAAAAGTGGCAAAATCCAAATCACGTTTTACCATTTCTTTCATAGCCACTTCAAGAAATTTTTCATCCAGCAATTGTACATCAGCATCAAAAAACAAAACATAATCACTCTTGGCTGTAGTTGCTCCTAAGTTTCGTCCAACGCTTGGCAAACCACCTTCGATCACCTGACAACCATTCTTCCGAGCAATCTCGCGAGTTTTATCTTCTGACTTAGCATCAGCGACAATGATCTCATCCGGAAGCAGACTTTGCCCTTGAATTGAATTTAACAGCACTGGCAAATGTTCTTCTTCGTTTTTTGTGATAATCACAATTGATAAAGTTGTTTTTTTCATATACTCAAAGAACTAAATTTGATTTATTAATTGACTTTCAAAATTTTACAATCAACCATATACGGAGACTGAAAGTTAGTCATCTCTCCTGCTTTTTTATTTGGAACAGGTAACAATCTGGCAGATAGTGGTTTATCGAGTCTGGTGGCCAGACTGGCTACATCTAGAATTATAGATTCAATTGTTTCCTCACTTATGTCACCAGGGATTGGGACAGTGTCGTAACCACAACCACAGACAGCCGAATATAGTAGCACATTGGATAAATTATATGTTTCCTCATTTGCTCTTTGAGCAAGGCCAACGTCTTCACATATTGGAAGCATAAGACCAGAATAGCCACATAATTTTATATCAAGGTCTTTCAAGACTCTGGTGACCATAGTGGCAATAGCTAACGTCCCTTGATCGCCAAACTTCTCAATTCCTAATTTTTCAAAAGCAAAGGCCACACTTTCACTTTTCTCAAGTCCGGGATTGATTGAGGAATCAATACCGTTATATACAACACCAAACTCCTTAGATATTTCCTGTGCAATCTTTTCAACTTTGACCAGTTCTGTCTCAAAAATTTCTTTGAGATTATATTCAGCCTCAATCAAATCTGAGGACTTAGAAAATGCTTTCATTACCAGATCACCAGACTCCAAACCAATCCCAAAGACGGATTTATTGCCTTCATGATAACCAGCAGGAAAAAACGGAATCCCAGGCTGGCAATTAGCAGCAGCACAAAACCTAAAATTTCCATACCCATTTTCAGTTTCCTTAGAAATCTTTTTGATCACCTGCGCACTGGCTTTGATATTTTCAAAATTAATACCCCATTTCTTATCAGCAACTTTAGCTGAAGTAGAAATAATCGAAGTATTTTTATTAATCTCAGAAATCAGTAAAGTTTTCTTAGGTGTCTTACTATAACCGATATTTAAAAAACTTACACCTTGTTTAATGGCAACTGCCTCCATGGCAACAATTTCAGAAACAATTTCTTGATCGGACAACCCAATTGTGTAATCCTCCCAAGAATTAGTGGCGATCCTGGTTGTTTGGACCTCGTATCCAGCTTTTACAAAAGCATCTTTTGCATTTCGATTAAACTCAGCAACCTGCTCGTTTTTTTGAGTTTCTTTGATTGATTTCAACATCAACCCTGTAGTTATTGTTCTTATTTTCATATGATCATATTTTAACACAGGCCAGCACATTTACCCACAAACCGATTGACAGGCCGGCCCTGTTCAAACAGGGTCTTTTCTGTTATCTTGAAACGCAGTTGGATACGAACTACGAAAGCATACGAAAGTACGAAAAATATGAAGATGAAAGATAAATGTCCCTATGCCGGGAAATGCGGTGGCTGTGCTTGGTTTGATCATGAGTATCAGGATCAGCTTGAGCAAAAACTTAAAAAAATAAATGACACCCTTACGGGTGTCGGTCCCTTCACGATCGATCAGATCGTCCCTTGTCCTGAGCTTTTCTATTACCGCAATCGAATGGACTTTGCTTTTGGTCCTAATCTTGAATTAGGATTACGCGAAACTGATCGCTGGGATTCAGTGATAAATCTTGATCAGTGTCATTTGTTATCTGAAGATGGTTCTGAAGTTCTGCGTCGGGTTAATCAATGGGCACGTTCGACTAAACTGCCTGGTTGGGATCCAAAGAAAAACCAGGGGGTTCTTCGTTATTGTATTATCCGTGAAGGAAAAAATACTGGACAACGTTTGGTTATGATTTTGGTTTACAAAAACAGCGAGGCTCTGTGCATTGATGAATTGAAAAATAGTTTAGCAGACCTGGCAAGTTCGATAGTTTTGGGAATCAATGACGAACGAACTGATGTTTCCCGTGCCGGGGTAATCATTCCGGTCAAAGGCGATCCTTGGTTAGAAGAAGAAATAAATGGTTTTCGTTATCGCATTCATCCAAACTCATTTTTTCAAACCAACTCAGTCATGGCCACCAAACTTCAGGATACAGTTAAAGAATTCTGTGGCGACCTAAAAAACAAAACTTTACTTGATCTATACTGTGGTTCTGGTTTTTTCTCAATCGCTTTTGCCAATGATTGCGCTCGAACAATTGGAATCGAGCTTGATCCTGCCGGAATCGCTGCCGCCCGGACCAATGCTGAGCTAAACAATATCAGCAATGTAGAGTATCATGTATCTAAGGCTGAGGAGTTTGATTGGGCTGGAATAAAACCAAATGTAGTCATTGTTGACCCACCTCGATCCGGCTCAAATTACAAAGTACTTGATACTTTGCGCTCAGCATTACCGGAACGAATAGTCTATGTTTCCTGCAACTACCAGCGCTTTCTCAAAGAACTTCCGGCTTTGTCGCGACATTACCAAATAACAAAAATGCGAGCCCTGGATCTATTCCCTCACACACCCCATGTTGAACTAGTCTCTTTACTTCAAAGAAAACCTACAACCTAATAACCTACAAGCTACCACCTTTATGAAATCAGGCTTCGCAGTATTAATTGGCAGATCAAACGTTGGCAAGTCAACCTTGCTCAATGCTTTGGTTGGATCAAAAATTGCCATTACCACGCCAAAGGCCCAAACCACCAGACATAATATTCAGGGCGTGCTTACTGAAGAGCGTGGCCAGATAGTTTTTGTTGATACTCCGGGTGTGTTGCAAAAAAAAGATATTCTGACAAAAAAATTACTGAATAAAGTTAAAGAATCACTTAACGAAATTGACGTGGTGATTTATGTGGTTGATCCAACACGATCAATTGGCGATGAAGAAAAACAGCTGATGCATTTAGTGGCAAATGTGAAAGTGCCAAAAATTTTAGTGATTAATAAAATTGACGAACAAAGACGGCCATACCACGAATACTATCTTGATCTGGCAGATCAGTTTGACCATTTGATCGAACTCTCAGCGCTTAGAGGAACCCATATCGGTGGACTTAAGAATTTAATTTTCGAACTTTTGCCTGAAGGCGAGCTGTTCTATCCTGAAGGACAATTGACTAATTTGCCAAATGATTTCTGGATAGCTGAATTAATTCGTGAAAAATTATTCCTACGTCTGCGACAAGAATTACCTTATCAAACCCATGTGGTTGTTGATGAAATTGATGATCGAGAAGATATGATTTACGTCAAAGCCAGAATCCTAACGCTAGATGAACGACATCAACGAATGATCATTGGCACTGGCGGTCGTGGAGTTAAAGAGGTTGGTCAATCGACTCGAAAAGAACTGGAGGGAGCCATGGGAAAAAAAATCTACCTGGATCTTAATGTCGAGGTAGACAAACATTGGATGGACCAATTTATTTAAAATTGATTCGCAAGCTTCCAATGACCAGCTTGATCAAAGCAAGCGGACGTACAGGATCAACGCCACCAAAGATCAATGCATACTCTCCTGGTTCGCCAAGCAGATCATAAACTTTCAAATCATACATTCCATCTTGTGGTGCTTCAAAAACAGCTTCTTGGGCCAAGATCCAAGCTTTATAACTTTGACCACTTAGCCAACTTTGACTTTCGCTTTCCTGATATTTAATCCCAGAAATTTCCATTACTGGCACCCGAACGCTTGATAAAGTTTCGTCTGGAATAATCAGAGCAACCTCTAACCGTTGGCCACGATCTAGTTCGATCTGAAATAAATCTATACCATCTTGCCCAAGTTCGGTGTAGTAACCAACACTGGTACCATTAAATTGAATCAAACAACCGGATTCAACTGCCTTGCACTCAGTCGAAATCATTTGTGGAATATATGGAAAGCGGTTCCAGAAAGCCGAAAAAGTTACCGCTGAGGTAAGACCAAGAAACAATAAAACTATGGTTAATAAAATCAAACCGGCTCTGATACAAATTTTCTTGATTGCTGTTTTGGGCATATTGGCTGTTGTTTTTTTGATTGGTCAGCGGTTTAATGCGACCTGGGCCGGTGGTGATGGCTATGTGCCAAATCTTACTTTAGAATCTAGTGCTGGCGAGCTGGTTCATCGCGGTGAAACCGTATCGACCGATACTGATGAACACTTGCTACTGACTAACGAGTTAATCGAAATCGCGCTTGATCAAAATACTGACTTGGAAATTATAACTCTAAACGAACAAGAGGTCGAGCTTTACCTCCACCGAGGACGTCTTGGGGTCAGGCCGGGATACGGGATTTTGAGCTTAAATAAATATCCCGTATCCCGGCCTGACCCCATAATAACAGTTCGGTCTGATTATATTAGATCTAGCTTTGAATCTCCAGGCCAAGTCTCGTTTGTTTATTATGACTTCATGAACAAAGTTTCGATAATTCCTTTTGATAATATTGAAGTTACATATTCTGTCTCAAACATCACCGGCACAACCTCAGAATCAATTGATATCTCTGAACTAGAACCATATACAGTCGAAACCTTTGAATTCAAAATCCCCGGCAGCGCCGCCGAGGAATTCTATTATTGGCTCGGATGGGAATGACAAACTTCAGTTTGTCATTGTAGGGACCGACACGCGTAAGCGTGTCTTTTTTAAACCTAATTTTTGTGAATTCTAGATTCTAATGCCCCACCCCCGACTGAGCCAAGACTTGGTTAGGGGTTTTATAATTAAGATTCTTTCTTGGTCTATTGTTTAATTTGCTTTCAATATCTTTTATCTGTTTGTCTGTGTAGTCTGAGATCTT
>JBDRNK010000072.1:0-3570 GCA_043811105.1 Candidatus Uhrbacteria bacterium | reverse complement strand
CCACGATGATCCATTTGCTGCTTGCGCTTAAACCCGAATATATCCGCCTAGAACCTTATACGCCAACCGTCCTCGAGACTCCTTCTTTAAAAGCCAAAGAAGCGGGGATAGAGATCAATCCCGAGGCAGAGATCTATTTCTCTCCCCATATAGGCAGCTATGTCGGGGGAGACATTACTGCAGGGCTACTTTGCACTGATCTTTCTATTGATACAGATGAAGTTCAGCTTTTTATCGATATTGGTACCAATGGCGAGCTGGTCTTAGGAAACCGCGATTATCTTTTAGCTTGTGCCTGCTCCGCTGGTCCTGCTTTTGAAGGTGGCGGTCTCGAATGCGGTATGCGTGCTTCAGAGGGTGCTATCGAGGGCGCAGAAATAAATCCAGAAACCGGCGCCGCCCGTTACTGGACTATCGGGGACGCCCCCCCCTTAGGAATCTGCGGCTCAGGTATGATCTCGCTCTTGGCCAATTTGTTTCTTACAGGATGGATCGACTGCTCGGGGAAACTGAGCCGCACGCGCGAATCCCCGTCCATTAAGATAGAAGGCCGCCAAGCTAGATATATCATCGCCTCCGCAGAAATGAGTGGTACAGGCAGGCCAATCACGGTGAGCGAGGTCGATATGGAAAATATTATTCGCGCGAAAGCAGCGATCTACACCGCGTGTTCGTTGCTTTTACAGCAGGTCGGCCAGCGTTTTGCGGATCTCAGTCGCATTTATCTTGCCGGCGGTTTTGGGCGGTTTTTAAACTTGGAAAAAGCGATCACCATTGGTCTGATTCCTGATCTGCCACGTGAAAAATTTCATTACTTGGGCAATTCTTCTCTTACTGGATCTTATATGTTGTTGGTTTCAGAGCGCCATCGAGAGCGGCAGCGAGAGCTGGCACGCCGGATCACTTACTTAGAGCTAAATACCGACCATCGTTACATGGAACAATACACAGCCGCGCTTTTCTTACCCCATACCAATGCTGAGCTTTTTCCGTCAACCCGAAAATAACAAAAGCAATATATTCGAGCGGTTTGGTGAAGCCCAGGTAACTACTCAATAAGTCCTGGCCATTTACCATAAGTTTCCGGGTAGTGCCGGCAGTTGCCCGCCCAATGGCATTCGTTTAAGGAACATGTTCTATTCGTTTAAGGAATTGGTCAAACGTTAGCTTCAGCCACGACCGTAATTTGTTTTTGCTTCTTTTTCTTTGGGGGACGCCATTTGGTTTCTGGTCTCATCGATTTACGTTCATATGACCTACCTGGTCTGTCTTTTTGAAATTGCTTGATGATATACGAAAATGTTTTTAAAACAGCTTTTTTAATTTTGGACTTTATGATGACCAGTTCTTCCATGTATTTGGTAAAAACATGAATACAGTTTTTGAAATTAACCTTTATTTTACGAATCTGGATTTTTTCTGAATTGTGATTGGGAATATTTAGGTCGTTTTGACTTGGATAGTTTGCGTTGTTGGTTGTATTTAAATTTGTATTCGCTTGATTAGCGAACATGCGATTCATGGTAATCAGTACAAAATGGCCAAAGAGTTCTTGCTTCACTCCACGCTCACTTTTGGCATGAAAATCTTCGACGATAAAAATGCGTTTGCTTACTTTGTAAAGCTCTTCTATGCCCCATCTTTCGTGATAAACATCTTTAAATGCCTGGATGCTATTGTAGTGGTCTTGATCAAGTAACGTAGTTCCTAAGCAATACATGTTATCCGCAATCTCATATTTGATGAGCCGAATATTAAGCGGCACAATATTTAAGTTCGGATACCTTTTGAGTATTTCGCGTTTTGTTTTACGATCGAGGTTAACAGTTGCAATGATATCGGTGGATGAGCTAGAAAAAAAATCATTAACGACTTTGAAGGTATTTTCTTGCAGACGAAAAATCGCGTGTATTCCAGTTGCGTAGTGCTGATGAAGCATCACATAGGAGAGATAGCCTCGATCGTAAATAACCACATCGTTTTTTTGTAATGCGTCGAGGTGCTTTATTGCACACAATCGCTCGTCGCAGTGCTTGGTTAAATCAAAATCAATTGGAATCTGTGTTTTTACTTGGTACAGGCAGCTGACCAAACCTTGTGGGTAGTATGCTTGCTCTTTAGGAAGTTTATAACCATCTTTGGTAAGGCTTCGCGGAAGGTTTATTTTACTGCCATCAACCGCAAATAGTCTGTGACCCAACCACCTATAGGAATCATCATCAATGTGTTGCTCATAAGCGGCGATAATTTGAGTGTTGATACTTTGAAATACTTGCTCATCTAGTTTTTTTCGTGCATCACAAAATGACGACGGTGCGATAGAAGTTTTCTGCGCTAATGGCAGCCCGAGCGTGTCACAATTATTCCAAAGTTCGTCTATGGTGGCTCCATAACTTTGTGAGTTTTTTGAACATACCAAACGAAAAGTGAGAAGAATCAACATCAGAGAATTAATGACCCGATTACGGATTTGCCATTTTTCATCATATTCTGCAGCCACCTCGCTGATAATATGAATCACCTTTTCCCATAACATTACAAATGTATCATCCACACCGTCCTTCTTAATGGACTTTAGATCGTTTCTGTATTTTTTCTTTAATGCGGCTTTTTGTTGACCATGCGTTAAGGCATGCTGCCAATTATCTTGTAGCGGATAAACAAAAATGTCTTTGATGGTTTCCTTATGTTCATGATGAGGGTCAAACCGACCACGCCCCTTTGTTTGGCCAATATGTTGCCAATTGGCGGCTCGATAGCAGGTTCCAGTGTATTTAGTCGTATCGATAAATGTTTCAATCAGTACTGGTCGATATCCATAAACACGCGTCCAATCGTCGCCTATTTGTTTGGTCGCCATGGACAAACTTTTTGATGCGAGATGTGGAACCTTGACCCAAGGAAAAATTAAAAATCGGCTATTGCTAATGATCAGATGAAGAAGTTTTTGTCTGTGTTTTTTCTCCCAACCAATCCACGTATCTCTTGGCGCTAAAGCCCATGCTGCGGATGCAGAAAATAAAAGGCACCCTAGTTTTTGTCCAAGCGGTTTAGACACAATAAAATAGCAAAGATGCGAACCAAACGGATGACTATATCCAAGGTAGTGGTAAGTATTTATGTAGGCATTCCATTCTGCACGGTCCTTTTCAGAAATTACCAGCTGCAGCTCTATAGGACTAATAGCATCATAAGGTGCTTCAATGGGTTGTGGGTTATTTAAGCATCCCTCTAAGAGAGGTGAATGTCGTACTGGCTTTTGGCTTTGACGTTTTTCAGGAAGCACAATCACTTCTTGCTTTTCTAATTCTTCGAGCAAGCTTAAACAGGAATGAATTTTATTTGAACCATTAGGCGAGGTCCACTTCAAGTGTTCGCAGATCGTGCTAGCCAATTCCTTGCGACTAAGATTTTGAAATAGGTTAACTGTCTCTTGTACCTGCTCAAGCTGCTTTCTTGTAAATCGTCGACCGCTAAAAGTGGTCTTGGCTAACTCTTCTACTGACTTCATGTGGCTCTCGGATATTGTGTCCGATTTTACTCTCCCAAATAATGTTTAAAAAGTCAAGC
>JBDRNK010000071.1:0-11102 GCA_043811105.1 Candidatus Uhrbacteria bacterium | reverse complement strand
CAACGTAGCGCTCTAACCAACTGAGCTATACACCCATGCTATTTAATTGTAATGCCGGAACTCATCGGAATCTGGATCTTCTTTTTCAAACTCTTCTTTTATTTCTTCATCTGGATGATCAAACCAACGCGGTTCTTTGCTGCGCGATATGGCCATGATTAGGAAACCCAGGAAAACCAATACCGCAGCTAAAATTAACATTGAGGTAAAAATGCCGACAATTCCGCAAGCAAAGATGGCGGCAAACTGTTCACTCATTCCATTGGCTTCAGCCAAACAGCGAGTGATAGCATCACCGGCCCAATATACTCCAAGCTTAGCCGCACCATATCCGGCAAGTGCTGCTAAAATTGTATACAGACAAGAAAAACGAACTTTTTTAATTCGACCAAGTCGAATCACTGCTATAACCGTAAAAAATACCCCTCCGAAAACCCAATAAAATAAAAACCAAAGTACAGTTAAAAACCATGTAAAGACATCCAGATCCATAAGCTAAAAATTAAATTTAGTAAATAATACCTGCATGGCAATTAAGGCAAGTCCGACATAGATCATTCCAATGCATGGCAACATGTTGAATTTATTTTCAGCGTGGTATACTTCCCAACTGAAAAATCCACCAATTACCAGCATTATAATTCCTAGGGTCAAAAAAAACATATATTTCGGTCCCACGTCGCTCTCGCTTCGCTCGAGCTATGTGGGACATGCCCCATAGCTCCACGCCGCTCAAGCGAAGCTTGAGCTATGTGGAGCGACGGGGCATGGTGGGTCGGGAAGGAATCGAACCTTCAACCACCGAGGTATAAGCTCGGGGCTCTAACCGTTGAGCTACCGACCCATAAAAACACTTACTCTTTTAATGTGTCAATCAACATTTGTCTAATCACTCGTTTTCCTTTCGTGCTTTTTAAATATCTTTCTCTTCTCATTGCATCAATCTTTGATCGATACGCCTCGTAGAAAATTAATTCTGGTTTTTTGTCCATGGATTTTGTCGAATGTACTTGATTCAACAGATGCTCGTTGATTCTTCGTTTCAAATCACTGGTATAACCTACATAATACTGATTCCTATTATATAATTTGAGAACGTATACGTAAAACCACATATCTATAATTTGGAGATTTTCCATGTCTAACAGATTTTTATCCGACACATAATGAAAGCTCGCCCTGTACCACACTGTACCGATCATGTAATCACATTGATCTGGTACAGTGGGTACAGGGCGCCCTATACCGATCAGCTTCGCTGATCTGGTATAGGGCGGGGCTCTAACCGTTGAGCTACCGACCCATATTATGCGATAACACCATGTTCTGGTAAACTACCAGTATTCGACCTTAAGGTCAACATTTATATGATACAACACTTTGCAGTCACAGAGACAGAGGAAAACTTTCGCTTAGATGTTTTTTTGGCTGAAAAGTTGGAAACTCCGCGTTCACAGGCACAGAAATTAATTAAAGGTGGAAAGGTTAAGGTTAACGAGGCGGTGGTAGAAAAATCAAGTCTAAAAATTGTGCTAGATGATAATATTGAAGTTATATCCCCAGACCTACAACCTACAACCTACAACCTACAACCTCCTAAACTTGATGTCCTGTTCGAAGATTCTGATGTGCTGGTAATCAACAAGCCGGCTGGGTTGTTGGTACACCGAGTTGGACCCGATGACACCACACCAACTTTGGTTGACGCTTTGTTGGCTCATGATCAACAAATCGCGAAAGTTGGTGATGATCCTGAGGAACGTCCGGGCATTGTTCATCGCTTAGATAAAATGGCCTCTGGCATTCTGGTGGTGGCTAAGAATCAACCGGCTTTTGAATATTTGAAAAATCAATTTGCCACCCGAACGGCCAAGAAAGAATACCTGGCTTTGGTCTATGGTCAGTTCAAACAACCTTGCGGTCAGATTAATTTTAGAATCGGCAGATCAACACGTACTGGAAAAATGGTTGCCAAACCCGAAGGTTCTGAGGAAGGAAAAGAAGCTGTTACTGAATTTGATGTCATTGAACAATTTGCTACGACCGCTTTACTTCAAGTTCGAATCAAGACCGGCCGAACTCATCAAATTCGAGCTCACCTGCAGGCTTTTAATCATCCGATCGTTGGCGACCTTTTATATCGTAACAAAAAAATGACCAATATTCGGCCGATCAAACTTGATCGTTTGTTCTTGCACGCAGCCAAGTTAACCATCACTTTGCCAAACGGTGAAACAAAAACCTTCGAGGCAACACTGCCAGAAGAGCTAGAAAATCTTTTAAAAGAACTTAACTAATGTAGCGGAAGGCTTCGGCCTTCCATTCGTGGGACCGACAAGCGTCAGCTTGTCAATCTAATATGATAGGCTTACCAGCCTTCGCCGAGGCTTCGGCCGGCAGGCGCCTATCGATCCCTACAGGAGGAAACATATGCCCGGAAAACTATTCGTACTCACCGGCCCTTCAGGGGTTGGTAAAACAACTATTGCCGAACGTCTGTTGACTGAGATGCCTGATCTGACCAAATTGGTCACCCATGCTTCGCGTGATCCACGGCCAAACGAGCAGGATGGGGTTGACTATCATTTCGTTGACAAGAACACATTTCGCCGTATGGTCGACGAAGGTGCGTTCTTCGAATGGGCTGAGGTCTATGACGAGTTCAAGGGAATATCTACTGCAGAACTTGAAAACCTGCTTGCATCAGGTAAACACGTTCTCATGGTAATTGATGTCCAAGGCGCTCGTACGATCAAAGAAAAGCGACCAGACGCAACAACGATCTTTTTGACTGCTGATTCAGTTGAAAATCTGATGACTCGACTTAAGGGTCGAGGTACTAACAATGATGCTGACTTGGAAAAACGCCGAGCCCAGCTGGAAACTGAAATAGCCTTTGCTGAACAGTGTGATCATGTTGTCGTCAACACTGAAGGCCAGATCGACCAGACGGTTGAACAGGTTCGGAAGATTATTAAAGGTTAGATGTGTGGGATCGACAAGCGCCTGCCGGCCGAAGCCTCGGCGAAGGCTGGTAAGCTTGTCAAATCAACATGACAGGCTTACGCCTGTCGATCCCACCTAAAACACCGACAACTCCGGTGTTTTTTAAGCCAAGGGTTGACTAAAATAAGGCATTCTGATAAACTTCCCATCACTGAATTAAACTCATTAATATGTCAGATGAAGATAAGACAACTCAAGATGAAACTACAGAAGACCAGCCTGTAGAAGCTCCTGTCGTAGAACCAAAAACCGAAGAGACTAAAGAAGAAGATCCGGCAGAAGAAAAGGCTGAAGAACCAGCTCCAGAAGCAACTCCGGAACCTGAACCACCTTCCCCGATCTCTGATGAAATGCAGGATACCACCAGACACAAAGGAAAAATGATTGGTGGTGAAGATGTGGCGCCTGGAATGACTGTTCGAGCTCATGAACGAATCATTGATGTTTCGCCAAAAGGTGAAAAGCGTGAACGAGTGCAGGTGTTTGAAGGAATCATTCTTGATCTAGGAGGTGCTGGTAACAAGCGCACGATGACTATTCGCAAAATCAGTAAAGGTGGGTTCGGGGTTGAAAAGATCTTCCCCTTAGCTTCACCAAACCTGGTAAAAATAGAGGTGGTCAAATCTGCCAAGATCCGCCGAGCTAAGCTGACTTATCTGAGAAACCTAAAACAACGCTTCAAGCGAAAGTTAAAAGAGACTTGGGTGAAGTAGTAGAGAGTAGAGAGTAGAAAGTAGAAAGGAACTGAAATACAAAATACAAAATACGCGGGGTCAAATGACTCCGCGTTTTTGATTTAAAAAAATGCCCGGCATAGATTAAATCTATCCTCTCGACCTCCTTGTGAAAAGGCTTGCAACCACCGGCACCATATGTGCCAACAATTGTTCGCCGTACGAATTTCAGAACCGGACATGAAGTCCGTTTGAAAAATCTTCCTAGCCACTTTATGTGGCGTTTGAATTCAGAACCGGACATGAAGTCCGTTTGAAAAATCTTCCTAGCCACTTTATGTGGCGTTTGAATTCAGAACCGGATCAGAGATCCGTTAGAAGATTTTCTCAGCCATCTCTGATGGCGTCGTCATTGTTTCCCGGTCTTCTCTAGGGCCTGATTATTGAATTGACAAGCTTACGCTTGTCGGTCCCTATAATCAGACCCGAAGTAAACTGTGAATTGAATTGACACGCTTACGCGTGTCGATCCCGTCTTAGATCAACTCAGCATCAGCTTCGCTGGTAATATTTATTCCGAAACTATAGTCAACAAGATCCATTAAGTTAATCTCGATAATATCCTGGTTCCAATCATTACCGTAGATGTTAAAAGCTACAGCCTGAGAAATAATCCAGTGAAGTTTGCCGTCGTATCCGACAGTATAAACCTTAGGATCGTTCTCAATCTTAACCTTGGTTCCAGCCTGGAAGAAAGCTTCGCCAGCATCAGCATACTCGCTGAGCTTGGCCTGACTTACCACTTCAATCTGATCAAAGTTATCAAACCAACTATAGAACACTTTCTCATTCTGGAAAGCATAGCGATCTTTACCATCAATCAAATATACAGTATTGCTGTTAGTTGATTTCATAGCCCTAACCTGAGTAGCACCAACCAACAGATCAATATCGATTGTTGCTTCATAGATGTTTTCATCAGAACCCATCCAATAGATATGCTGAGCATCGGTTACCAAAGGCATGGCGCCATAGCCAACCGTTAAGAGAATATCATATTCGTCGTTGTAATAGACAATGTCATCAAGACTATTTACTCCAACCATTACTCCATTAGTACCATCGGTAGCAACAAAGTCGTATTCGATTTCTTCACCTGTGGCTAGGTTATATACTGTTCCGGTGCCATCGGCATCATAGAAAAGTTTATTATCTTCCAAACGGAACATACCGGTTAAACCGATCTCGCCTAAGTTCAGATCTTTACCATCAACAGATAAAAGCAATTCCGCTTTCTCATTCAACCAAGCCAGGTTATGACCAGTTACCTGATAAACATCAGTGATTGGTCGGTCCCAGTTTAGATACTGACCAGTAACTTCGGTTGAGGAAGCTTCTAAGTTATATAGATGACGCTCATACTGACGGAAAAATTCAACCTGTCCATCTGAAGTAAAGTGAGCGGCTTCAATATCTTCGTGAGTTGCGGTCCAAGAATTCGGAATAGCCCAATAGAAATCACCCTGGTAAATCCAAAGCTGTTCCTCACCACTTGGGAAAACCATCTTGGTCATCAGTAAGTCATCATAGGTGTCGATGAAGACTTCAAACTCTCGATTATTAAAACGCTCAATGATCACTGCATCGTGTTCAATCGGATCATACCAAAAAACCTCAGCAGAATAATCATTCGGATCACTGTTAAAATTCATGTTCAGAGTAAAGTAATAAAAATCACCTTCAACATGAACATTAACTGACTGAGCACCGTTGAAAAAGAGGTTACTAAAAATAGTATTCTTTTCACCGGTCGCTGGATCAAGTTCGATCACATTAAAACGATAAGTGTCAATCTCAGCTACTTCAGCCCAGACAAAACGATTATCATTAGCGCTATATACGCTTTCACTAATAACCCTGGTTGGAACATCTTCAACCTTGATGTAGCCTCCGTCATTTAAAAAGTAAATATCACGGGCTGCGGTGTTACCGGTTGATACAGCAATGACTACATGTTCACCGATTGAAAGCGGGCCGTCAACAGCAACACCATCAAAATTCAAACGTTCTACACGATAGCCATCATAATGCCAAGCGTTTGAAGCCGGCACCGTATCTGAACTAATTGTAGCAAAAGCCGGTATGGTTATGGCAACCATGGCTAAAGCGACAACAACTGAAATAATTGACTTATACATAATGTTTTTTATCTTATTTTAGATTATATTCTAAATATTTGCCTCGCTACTTTGACACGAAAGTATAGCATAAATCAAGTATTTTGTCAATCAATTTAAGGGGTAATCTGACTAAATTAAGGCAAAAAAAGACCCCACCATAAGCAAGGTCTATTCTCAAATATCTTTTCTCTACTTCAATATATTTTTCAAATACTGTCCGGTATAACTGACTTTAGATTTCTTGACCAAATCCTTTGGCGTCCCTTCAGCTACAACCAGGCCACCTTTACTACCACCACCCGGCCCCATATCAATAATCCAATCCGCTTGTTTAACCACATCCAAATTATGTTCGATAATCAAAACTGTATTTCCCTTATCGACTAATAAATGTAACACACCGAGCAAACGTTTAATATCCTCGAAATGCAATCCTGTTGTTGGCTCATCCAATATATATAGTGTTTTACCGGTTGCCCGACGTCCTAGTTCCGCAGCCAGTTTCACCCGTTGAGCCTCACCACCGGATAAAGTGGTCGCAGATTGTCCCAGCTTGATATAGCCAAGACCGACGTCGTGCAAAACATTTAATTTATCAAAAATCAATTGATTGCTGGCAAAGAAACGACGGGCTTCCTCAACGGTCATATTCAACACATCAGCAATGGTTTTGTCTTTGTAATATATCTCAAGTGCTTCGTGGTTGTATCGCTTGCCACGACATTCAGAACACTCAATATAAACATCCGGCATAAATTGCATTTCGATCCGCTTCACTCCATCACCACCACAACACTCACAGCGTCCGCCACCTTTTACATTAAAACTGAATTTTCCAGCATCAAAACCGCGCATCTTGGCCTCATGCTGAGAAGCAAACAGATCACGAATGGCTGTAAAAACGCCGGTGTAGGTGGCTGGATTTGATCGTGGAGTCCGTCCAATCGGCGATTGATCAACAGCGACAACCTTATCAATATTCGCAGTCCCGGAAATCTTTTCGTGATCCCCAGGATAAGCCTTGGCTCGATAAAACTTTTTTGACAAAGCTTTTCCCAAAATATCAAGAATTAAAGTTGATTTTCCAGACCCGGAAACACCGGTTAAACAAACCAGCTTACTCAAAGGGATATCAACATCAATGTCTTTCAAGTTAAAAGCCTTGGCTCCATGAATGGTAATTTTCTTTCCAGAACCCTTACGATACTTTTTCGGTAAATCAATTTTTTTCTTCCCGGATAAATACTGTCCGGTTAACGAATTGCTATCCTTTTTCAAAGCAGTGGCTGTGCCAGCGGCGATAACTTGCCCGCCATATTCACCGGCTCCCGGGCCGATATCAATCACATAGTCAGCCGCGTCCATCATTGCCTCATCGTGTTCGACAACAATTACCGTGTTTCCAAGAGCTTTCAAAGATTTAATCGTTTCAATTAATTTATCATTGTCTCGCGGATGCAAACCAATTGACGGTTCGTCCAAAATGTAGATCACACCGGAAAGTGAAGCATTCAATTGAGAGCTCAAACGAACTCGCTGTGCTTCACCACCAGACAAAGTCATTGCCCCACGATCAAGAGTCAAATACCCCAGACCAACATCCAACAAATTTGATAATCGAGCATTGACCTCTTTTTTTACTCGAGCAACAACCATAGCCTCGGTCTCTGATAAATTTGCTTCCTGACTTATTTTCTTATTTTCTTGATTTTTTATTTTCTTCTTCTCCAGCTCTTCAAAAAACCCACTCATATCTTCAATTGACATGTTAACCACGTCAGCGATATTTTTATCTCCTAGCTTGACTGCCAGAACCTCTGGTCGCAATCGTCGACCCTGACAAGACGGACAGACCATCGTTCGCATATATGTTTCTAATTCACCACGAACATAGTCAGAATCGGTTGTTTTGTATTTTTCCTCTAGCTGGCCAACAATTCCCGGATAAGTTACTTCACCATCATTAAACTTATACAACTCATCAGCGGTTCCATAAAGGGCAAAATCAAGTTTGGCCTTTGGAATATTTTGAATTGGTGTGTTAATTGTGAAACGATGTTTTTTTCCAACCAGCTCAAGCATCTTGATATAACTGGTCTGGTTCCCAGCGATCCTGGTCCAAGGTTTTACTGCGCCTTCAGCAAAAGTTAAGCGTTTGTTTGGAATAACCAAATCAGGTTCCAAAACCAATTTGACTCCAAGGCCAGTGCATTCTGTACAAGCTCCGAACGGGGAATTAAAACTAAACATTCGCGGTTCAGGTTTTGGTAAATTTATATGACAACTGGGACAAGCAAACGATTCAGAAAACAATATCTCATCACCGTTGTCTTGACGAACAACCAAAACCAAACCGTTTCCATAATCAAGGGCTTTTTTCAAAATGTCTAGCAAACGAACCTTTGTCAACTTTTCAGCAAAAGCAAATGAACTAATTAAGATATCAATTGAGTGCGCTTTATTTTTATCCTTGCGCATTCTGATCGATTCATCCAAATCCATTTCCAACCCATCATAACGAACACGTTTGAAACCAGCGTTCTCAGCGGCGATCAAGGCTTGCTTGTGTTCTCCTTTTTGCGAAATAATCACTGGTGCATATAAATCCAAAGCTGTTGAAGAAACCAGGTCAATTATTTTTTCAGCGATACTATCTCTTGTTTGTTCAACAACCAACTGACCGCAATCCGGACAATGAGGCCGACCGGCTCGAGCAAAAAGAACACGCAAGTAATCATAAATCTCAGTTACTGTTCCTACGGTCGAACGCGGATTGTGTGAACTGGACTTTTGATCAATGGCAATAGTTGGTGACAAGTTACGAATCTCATCCACATCTGGTTTATCTTGGAGTTCTAAAAACTGCCTAGCATAAGACGAAAGCGACTCCATGTAACGTCGCTGTCCTTCGGCATAGACAGTGTCAAAAGCAAGTGAAGATTTTCCTGATCCGGAAAGTCCGGTAATGACCACCAGCTTTCCTTTTGGAATATCAACATCAATATTTTTAAGGTTGTGCACGCGAGCACCACGAATTTGAATTGCGTCTTTCATAAAATCGAACACTAATAAACAGTAGTGCTCGAGATCATACCACACTATTTTATATGTGGCAAGAGTTTGATATCTCGCTAATAATATTCATACAGTCCGGTATCAATGTTACCGTTGTCGATAACGCACATACCTGTGTATGCGCCGTCATTATATAGTGTTGTGGCAATACAACCACGTTCTAATCCCGCCCTTGCTTTTATCAGACAAGGATCACTATTACAAACTTCTTGAAGATTATATTCCCCAAATACTATTTTTCCCATTTTTACAGATCCACCATGGAAAGTTACATCTTGACCGCCATAATAACCACAACGATCAACAACATTACAATCAATTTTAGCCATAGCACAACTGGTTCCACCCAATATAGCATCAACCTCACCTATCACTTCGGCAGTATAAAAACACCTATTTATTATTGGGGCCTTGCCGGCATCTCTGGTAGTTTTTAATGAAAGACTATTACACAATAGTGATGAAGGTGCAATTCCATAATCATTGTTATATGAAATGTCTTCACAGGATAAACAAAGCGGTACCGGTTCAGTCTCTGAGTCAGGATTGTTTGGCAACATACAGCTTTCACCGTTACCGGTACAAATCGACCAATAACAAGTTTCAATAGTTGCTGCACCTCCATTCGGACTTTCAAGCACGTTGGCCTGCTTGCCACAAGTAAAATCCTGATATTGCCCTGCAGCTACAGCCCTAGCCAATACAGCCGGATTATCATAAACAGTTCCGGCAGATTCCAATTTGTAGCCAACTGATAACAATTTTTCACAACGAGTACTATCATCAATATAGACAACTTGTTTAATCATCGGGTATTGAGGGATTTGAAGCAAAACCAATTGCGGATTAACTGTGGCTAAAATTACATAGGCTCCGAATAAAAGAATCAAACCAACAACCGCGCCTTGAATCCGTTTCTTAGCCGAATCAACTGAACCCATACCTTTGCTAACCATATACTGAACACCGCCGATCATGATCATTACCGTAGCAATAATGATACCGGCATAGAGTAACCATTGATACCAAGCGGCAACGTACTGTGCCAAATCTTCGACCTGCCCTATTTCTTGTCCCGGAGCGCCGATTAAAATATTCAAAGGCATGGCCTCAGGTGCTGGATAACAACTGGCTTCTTCAGGTTCACCTCCAGAACAGTGTTTTGGTGTTGGTTCATCTAGTCCGGTTGATCCGCCCCAAACACCGTTCCAATTTGCACACTCATCAGCTGACCAACAAGTTAAATCAACCGGAGGCGAAGCTTGGAGATTGTTAGTACAAACAATTTTGTCGTAATCAACATCATCACAAGCTGTATCACAAGCCGCTGGTTCAATCTTGCCTACTAACATTGCCCCTTCTCCTTCCAGCCCGCACCAACAATTACAAGTCTCATCTGCTGTTGCCGCAAAAGCTGGGGATAAAAAAAAGAAGAAAGAAAGAATAAATAATATAATTGTTATCCTTTTTTTCATAAACTTTACCAGCCAGTAACTTTTGTGTTCTGGCCTACGTCGGCCTCGCACTCCCAGTCATGTGACCATAATAATTCTGGTACAAGCATGGCTCCGGGGTTTCCAAGCATCCAAAAACGAAAATCTTCATCACTTACTAAAGCACAACCACCTTGAAGCTCTTCCTCACCATTATATTTACAAGGGTTATCATTACAGGCATTATACAAACTATAATTTCCATACGGATATGGTAATTCGTGTAAAGTCGTGTTCTTTTCTATTCCATATGTAACCGGAGAATATGAATAGTCACTACAATCATTAACTCGATCACAATCAATAGTGGACATCACACAAGAACCGACCATATCAAATGAAAATTTATTTTGAAAAGCCTCAGCTAAACCAACAATAGATTCATCACCAGTAAAAAAACAGTTGTAATGCGTGTTATTCACTCTTTCTGGTGTCATACCATCACAAATTGAATCTGATGCTGGAAGACCATCTGGATTACCTATGTAAACATCTGCACACGCCTTACAATCTGGTGTTCCGTCATCATTTGGATCAGTGCTTTGGGGCATTAAACAACTTTTTCCGTTTTCACAATAAGACCAAAAACAATTTTCAATATCGGATTCATCACCACCTGGGTCAAGAGAGACTTCAGCCTGTTTGCCGCAATCAATATCTCCTCCTAAAGAATT
>JBDRNK010000070.1:0-8578 GCA_043811105.1 Candidatus Uhrbacteria bacterium | reverse complement strand
TTTCCAAAAAGAACCCACTCTTTGGCTTTTTCAATCTTAACTTCGACAATCTGACCAACAAGCTCTAGACCTCCTTTAAACTGAGTCAACTTCATTTCGCGTGAATTTCCAGAACAAATTCCATTGTCACATCGTTCAACTAAAACCGATACAGTCTGCCCAACAAAAACTTGATTCTTTTTTAAAACAATCTCTTCCATTAGCTGATGCAAAATTTTCCAACGTCGCTTTTTGTCTTCTCGAGAAACATCATCAGTAAATGCTTTTGCGGCAACTGTTCCGGATCGCACTGAATACATTGCAGTATAAGAAATATCAAATTCAATCTGGCGGTAAAGATCGACAGTGTTCAAAAATTCTTCTTCAGTCTCGCCACAAAAACCAACAATAATATCCGTACCTAAAGCAATTCCAGGAACCCGTGCTTTGATTCGGTCAATAATTTCAAGATACTCTTCTCGAGTATATTTCCGATTCATTCGTTTCAAAACTTCGTTATCACCTGATTGCACTGGCAAGTGCAAATAATTCCACATCTTTGGTAAAGCCAAAGCATCAATAACTTCGTCAGTCATATCTTTGGGATAAGCTGCGGTGAAAAAAATACGCTCGATCCCGGAGATTTGATTGACTTCCCAAAGTAAAGCTGCAAAATGATTTTTATATGGATTCTGAGGATTGAAATTTTCATGATCTGAGGCTTCATAGGTATTCACCGCCTGCCCCAACAAAGTAATTTCCAAACAACCGTTCTTGGCTAAATTATTAATCTCATCTAAAAGCTGTTTCAACGGTCGGTTCTTTTGTAATCCACGAGCGTGTGGCACCACACAGTATGAACAAAAATTATTGCATCCGGTTTGGATCGGAACAAAGGCCTGAAATTGAGAACTATATTCAGGGCTGATGGCAAAAAATTCATTTTCACATTTTGGATCAAGAGCAAGATCTGGATTCAACTCAGCAATCCAACGCGGTAACTGTACAGCATCAACAGTCGGAAAAAACAGATCAACCTGTGGCAACTTGCGACGGAGCGATCCGTCTTTATCTCGCCCAGCCATACAACCGGTAACTCCGATAATCAAATTTGGGCGTTGCTTGCGTAATTTTGCCAACTGTTTGACTCGACCAAAAATTCGATCCTCAGCAGTTTGACGAACCGAACAACTATTAAGCAACACCAAATCAGCTTCTTCAACTTTATCAGTCAAACTCATACCGATATTCTGAAGCAACCCAGCAATTCGCTCTGAGTCATTCTTGTTCATCTGACAGCCGTAAGTAATAATGTGAAATTTCCCTTTACTCATATCGGGCTAGTATAGATTAAAAAGGCCGATGCATCAAGCATCGGCCATAGACGAGGTTTCTTCTTCTTGCTGCGGGTCATATTCATACCCGGCAAACATGGCGTAGATGACGGTCCAGATATTGTACAGATCAGCAGACTGACGCTTGGTCGGTTTATAGCCGGTCTGTGCAAGATGCAGATAAAATGCCATCATGGTCTGAGAAAAGTGCATATCGTAGCAAGTTCGAGTATGGAGCTTGAGCCGGCGCATGGCTTCAGGCTGATCAAGCACTCCAAGCCTCTCCACTGCCTCTGGACTAACCGACACAATTCCCTTTTCCTCAAAAGCGTGAAAAAGAGCTTTGACCAACTCCTGAACAACCGTCTGGTTGACATTAGCTGATCTTAAGGCAGAAACAAGGTAATTCACCAAATGTTCATACCCTGGTAGTTCTTTTCCAAAGATCTGTTGAAAACAGTCTCGAAAATATCCATCCAGATGGACTAAATTTCCCATCTTTTCCTCCAATTTGGCTAATTTTAGTGACAACTAAACATACCATACTCACAGGGCTTGTCAAGGAACTGGTTGACTTATTTGCTCATAAATGCTACACTCATAATATCAATTAGGCTTATCAGAGCCGAATATCTTACTAATATTTTCATTCATATGGCACGAAAAGAATCACCTGAGGTTGCAGCTGCAGCTCAGGAAAACGTTGAAGGAGGAGCCAGTTCCCAGGTTAAAACCATGGTTAAAGAAGCTGAAGCGAATGTTGAAGCTACCAAGCGCAGTGAGCTTGAAGCAACCTTTGACCGAACTTTAAAAGGGATGCTGGAAAACGCTGAGTTTAAATCAGATCTTGACCGTGACGCTTGGGAGATGACTATGGATATGGCCAAAGATTTGGTGGTCAACGAAGTTATGGGTCAAGATGATCCACACCAAAAATTGGTTGAGTTAGTACTTGATAACAAAAGAGTCGAGGGCTTGATCGAAACAGCTGCTGATGCTGAGGAAAAAGACGAAGCAATAAAAGCTGAGTGGAAGCAGGCGGTAAACACTGCCAAAAAGATGGATCAGATGTACGACGCTGGAAAAGACTTGTTTCATTTACTATCTGAAACAGAGGCTTTTGCCAGAGTAAAAGATTTAGAAGCAAAGACGGAAAAACTAAAAGATCGACTTATTGCTGACGCTTTCTTAAAAGCGGAAAAAAACGGAACAGAAGCAGCAGATGAGCTTTATGAGTTAATGGGAAATGAGGCCTATATCGTCGAAACCGCTGAAGAAATGTTCCTCAAGCAAGAAAATGAAGTAGCTAAAGCACGTGAAACCGCTGAAGCCCAGGCTTCTGTTGAAGACGCTGCTGGAGCTGAAACCGAAATCGGTGCCTCTGGTATGCAAGAACTGAAAAAGCAATTTGAAGTTGTGGCTAATACTCCTGACATTGATTTTACTTGGGATCAGTTAGTTGCTGCTCCGGCAAAACCAACTGGGTTTTTTGGTAAGGTTGGAACTTTTCTCAGCCGTGTTCCATTGATTGGTAGTTTATTTGGAGTAAAGAGTCCTCGAGACAAAATGATTGAAGCAGTTAATAATGCTTACTATCAATACGAAGTTTCCGGTGCTACAGAGGTTAAACCAATTGGTGCCGCCTATAAACAAGAGGATGCTGGTAGCAAGACAAAGTCAGAGCTTGGACAATAATAGAAATTAAAAATACACGGGGTCAGTTGACTCCGTGTATTTTTTTAATTACAATGAATTCATTGTAAAACCAATACTATGAAACAACAAGCAAGAGAAAGACAAGCACCAAATAATTTATCTGAAAACTCTGAAAAACAAAAGCTGGAACAATATTTTGATATTGCTTTAGAAAGTACACTGTCAAAAATGCGTTTAACTGAACTGGCAAAGAAACGTTGGTTAGCTGATATGAAACATCACAAAAACCACTTTATTGATCTGGCCATGAAGAACCCAAAACCGGCAGTTAGACTTGGTGTTTTAATGCGCGATCGAACATATTTAAACAAACTAAATCAAGCTGAACAATCAGGTAACGTTGAAAAGTTTAAAGATAATATAATTTCCTTTTCTGAATTACAGCGCGCAAAAAAGCAAAAATCAACAGAAGTCTCCCCTGAAGAAGCTGTTGCCATGGCTACTCAAGAGGCAAAAGCTAGGGCTGAACAATCTTCTGGTCGTACCAAATTAAAGGCTACTGTAGAAATTCAGAAAATCTCTAAAGAACTCAGTGTTAGCAGTGCACGTTTAGACACATTGCAGAGGCGCTTTTCCGAAATCTCTGATCAAATTAACTTTTCCTGGAACGATTTTGTTAAAGCTTCCTCAGTTCCAACCGAACCATCCGGAATTTTTGGACGAATAAAAAGTTGGTTTAAGAAACCTGAGGCAACACAAATGAAAATGTATAATCAGATGGTTAAGGCTTACGATCGACTGGTGGAGAGATAAAAAATAAGAAACTAAGAAAATAAGCACAGTGCTTATTTTCTTAGTTTATTAGTTTCTTAGTTTCTTACTTTCTTATTTTATTCTACAAGGCTCGGATTCTGACAATAAACGATCCACCAACCCCTCTCGAGTGGTCACCAACTCATCTTCCTGGCCAAAAACACGAACTTTGAAAGATTCACCTCCAACCTCTTTATCACCAAGAACAATCGTCCAAGGAATTTTTTCCTTTGCACTCTTGCGGATCTTGTTACCGACTGTTTCATCAGAAGCATCAACTTCAACCCGAACACCTTCAACCCTAAGTTCCTCGGCAAGCTGATTGGAAAACTCAATATGCTTTTCACCGACACTAATCAAGCGTAACTGCACCGGTGCCAACCACAACGGCCAAATTCCGGCATAATGTTCAATTAAAACGGCCATAAACCTTTCAAATGACCCCATAATTGTTCGATGTAACATATATGGACGCTCTTCTTCACCTTTTTCGTTTACATAAGTCATGTCAAAACGTTCAGGCAAATTAAAATCAAACTGTAAAGTCGGACATTGCCACTCACGTCCAAGAACATCTTTAACTTTAAAATCAAGCTTTGGGCCATAAAAAGCCGCTTCTCCTTCTTCAGTTTCATATTCCATACCTGATTCTTCTGCAATTTCCTTTAGAACACCTTGAGTAAATTCCCAACCAGGGTCGTCTCCGGCATACTTTTCTTTATTCTCCGGATCACGCAAAGAAAGATAAACTTTATATTCGTTTAAACCGAACTTATTGAAATATTCTTTAATAAACTCAACTACCTTTGAGAGCTCTTCTTTAACCTGATCTTTGCGACAAATAATATGTGCATCGTCTTGAGTAAAGCCTCGGACGCGAGATAAACCAGAAAGCTGACCCGATTTTTCATAACGATAAACAGTGGCACACTCGGCCCATCGTATTGGTAATTCTCGATACGAATGCTGATGCGATTTGTATAATTTAACGTGGAAAGGACAATTCATTGGTTTTAGCAAATATCTCTCGTCATCAACTTCAATCGGTTGATACATGTCGTCCTTATAAAATTGTGTATGTCCTGATGTATTCCATAAATCGATGTTCCCAATGTGTGGTGACCGAACCAATTCATAACCGTGTTTCAGATGTTCTTTATACCAATAATCTTCAATCACCCGCCATATAGTTGCCCCCTTAGGAAGCCAGATCGGTAAACCAAGACCGACCTCCGGATCAAGAATAAATAATTCTTGTTCTTTTCCAATCTTGCGATGGTCACGTTTTTTAGCTTCCTCAAGCTTCATTAAATAATCATCCAATTCCTGCTGTGTATTAAAAGCAGTACCATAAATACGAGTCAACATTTTATTCTTTTCATCTCCATGCCAATAGG
Organism: Candidatus Uhrbacteria bacterium; assembly: GCA_043811105.1. Taxonomy (GTDB): domain Bacteria; phylum Patescibacteriota; class Patescibacteriia; order UBA9934; family CAZDDW01; genus CAZDDW01. Next base: position 3,399 of record JBDRNK010000070.1, on the reverse strand, counting down.
CTCCAGCAATTTTGAGTAACTTAAACGGACCTATCTGGCCAGTCGAATCTACATGTGGACCAGAACAAATATCCACAAAAGTCCTTGGTATATCCTCTCCTTTCTCACCCATCCAATAAACACTCACCTTTTCATTTCGAGCCTTAATATCATCAATCCATTCATGTTTATATTCATTACCTTTGTAAGTATTATTACTGAAAAACTCACTGGCATCATCAGCAGTCATCTCATCTTTAATGATTTGCAAATCTTCTTGAATAATTTTAGCCATTTCTTTTTCGATTTTTCCAAAGTCGTCCTCAGAAATTTTTTCATCCGAGTCAAAATCAAAATAAAAACCTTCTTCAGTAGCCGGTCCCATGGCTGCCTTTACTTTTCCTGGCCACAAACGCAACATAGCCATTGTTAACACATGTTCACAAGAGTGACGCATGGCTTCTAGTTTACTATCCGACATATTTGTTTACCCTTATTAGTTTCTTATTAAAAAACCTCACGCTAAACGTGAAGTTTCGGGGCCCCGATTATGAGGCGGTTCCACCCGAATTGTTTGGTCAGATTTTTCCTGAACAAACCTCTTACTTACAATCAATATCGCTCGATTAAGCGCTGCTCCAGGGGTGGTATTTTATGCGACGTAAATCTTTGAACTTTCAGCCATGGTTCAAAGTCTCTGTAAGTTCGTTTCGTACAAACATGTTCCCTTTCACTGCAGGACTTAAATATGATAACAGGACGCCCTATGGGTGTCAATCCTCTTATTCAACAAAATCTGGAGTTTGGATCTTTATTTCTATATGATCTTTTAACTGTGGCACTTTACGAATCCAGAATGGAAAAAATTGAACGTCGACATTAATGGCAATACCGGAGTTGATTAAATAATCGATTAAATCCTGTGAACTCAAACCAACTAAATTATCTTTATCGAGCAGGCTGCTGGTTGGTGAAACCATGGTTGACCCCTCTAAAGTAACGTGAACATTTGCGATCTCATATTCCAAATCATATCGTTCAACCTCAACCTTGATTTCATCACGATTAACTCTAAACATTTGGTAACCCTTTTCCAGACCTTCATAAAGTTTTGCCTCGGCTAGAGTTAGCAATGATTGCTGATCATAAAAAACTCCGATTAAACGCATGCTTATTGAAATAGTATAACTATCAGCCTCATCTCCAGCTTGAACACTGGTTGCTTGATCAATCAAATCCTCAAAAAACGTTTCTCCAATATATGACTCAGGAACTTTAGCTCGTAGCGATTCTTGGGCTGTGGCAATTAATGATTCTCTAATCTCAGTCTCAGCAGCCAGCAGGTCTTCTTCACTAACTAATTTAATATATTCAAGACCACCTGTCATTGAATCAGCACTTTCAGCATAAACTTCTTGTTGTCGAGTTGAGTTCAATCCTGGAATAGTAAATGTACTTGGACCAATTTCCCCATCTGTACCTTCCTCATCAGCATGAACAACAGCTTCAACCGTACCATTTGCTGGAACAACCACTCCTTGGTCGATGCGGAAAAGTACACCGTCTGCGGTCTGCAGTCTGGTTGTGGCCACTAGCGGTTGTTGACGGTTCGAGGTATTAAAGACCGTGACCATGCCTCCGGCCTTGGCTGGAACTGCCGTGGCTCCGTCTTGACCAACAATAAATTCTCTGGTTTCATCCAATACAATCTCAACCACCCTGCCCGGAATCTCACCTTCAAGCTGTGTGTCTTTAACAATATCAGCAATAAAATCGGTACTGATAGTTTCAACGTTGGAGTAAATATTAATCGTTGCTCTAACCGTACTCAAAATAATCACAATAGCCAACATTAATAAAGTAACCAAAATAAAACCAATAGCAATATTGCGATACAACTTCATTGATGGCTCAATTTTTTTCTTTGATTCCGGCTCCTGGTAAATCTCTTCGATAACCTCAAGAATCTCAGCATCTTTCCCAGACGAAGCCTGGCCCGGCTTCGCCGGTTTTGCTTTGGTTTTTTTCACAGGCGCTACTTTCTTTTTTGGCGGTTTTTTAGCAGCTGGTTTTTTTGATGTTGTTTTCTTTGTTGGCGTCATATTATCCACATTATATCTTTAATATCATACCATAAATGTGCTCAAGAAAAAAGAATAACTCTGGAACAAATGAGTCTTCCGTGGCTGGCCAAACAAAATGGAACCCTAAAGGGTTCCGCTACATTTCGAATCGAATTTGGCACGCTTACGCGTGTCGGTCCCGTTACGCTTCGACATTCTCGTGGCCGACGATATTTTGCAAGGTCTCAATTAAATTCGGGGTTTTATCAACAGTATAATCAGTCTCAATCCGACGAAAACTACCGGCAGACTCGACCAAAAAATAAATTCGTTCACGGCCAGGATTTGATTGAAACAAATCTCGAAGTTCAGCTACCATTTCTTGAGAAGGCTTCCCACGTAACTTGACCGAAATTCCACCACTTACCGTCGGCTCCATCGGCCGTGACGGTTCTGGCGATGCAGTCGCTTGCTTATCATTAGGAATCCAAATATCTTTTTTTAACATTTCCACTATTTGATCAATTTCATCATCAGTCGTTTGAATAATACTATTGGCAATCAAACTTTTATCTCCTTCTCGTTCATTAACTTTGGCTGAAACTAAAATCGTGTTGCCATCAAACAATAAATGATCGAACTCTTTCATGGTTCGAGGAAAAACAATCAACTCAACTGACTCAGTCATATCCTGTAAAGTTACAAAAGCCATTGGATCGCCTTTTTTAGTAGTGATTCGTTTTGCTGTTGAAATCATACCAGCGACTCGAACAAACTTATTAACCTCTTGCCCATCAACTTGATCACAGGTAATCACCTGACCTTCAAGCTTCTTGGCCTGATCAGCAAAGGGGTGATTGGTAATATACAATCCAAGAAATTCTTTTTCCCAAGCCAGATACTCATTTTTCGGGGCGCGAGGATATTCTTTCAAACGCAACTTGGTCTTTTCTAAATTCGGAGACAGATCAAATAACGAAGTCTGATTCTGTTCCTTTTCACGAACCACCTCGCGATTATAATTTAAAATTTGATCTGCATTCTGCAACAGCATATTTCGATTTCCAAATCGATCCAAAGCTCCGGCCTTGATCATGGCTTCCAAAGACTTTTTATTAAAAGCTCGATGTGAAACCCGGCCAGCAAAATCAGCTAAATCAACAAACGGTCCATTGGTCTTTCGTTCTTCAATTACTGATTCAATAACTTCAGATCCCAAATTCTTAATCACTAACAACCCAAAACGAATAGTCTGATCATCAATATAAGTAAACGTTTTCAATGATTCATTAATATCCGGAGGCAAAACCTTAATATCCATGCGCCCACACTCATGCACGGCTGCAGCTACTTTTTC
>JBDRNK010000069.1:0-5306 GCA_043811105.1 Candidatus Uhrbacteria bacterium | reverse complement strand
CCAATCGCTTCTGGAAAAATCAAGTAAACCAAAGAGTAAAACATAGCTGATTAGTTTACAGACAAGACAAACTATCAGGCCAGCTGACCATCGATTGTCTGATATCATTCCATCTATGTAAACAACAAATACGGAAACAATATCAATGGCAAAAAAACTAATTACCAAAATTGAAAACAATGCTCCCTGAGTATCGGTTCCATCTGTGAACCCAATCAAATACAGACCAGTCAACACGGCAATGAGACAAAACCCGAATATCTTTGATATCAAAAAGAGCCGCTTGGTGTATGATCTCATCTATCATCCCTTTGATGTTTGTTTGAAAGAACGCGATGACAGAATACCGAAGATCTAAGATGGAGTCAAGAATGAAGTTTCTCAATAAAATACCACCTAGAGTTGGGTGGTATGATTTAGTTCTGATTTTTCGAAAGGTGCTACTGCAGAACTAAGGCCCTGATCTGCTGGCAGACCTCGTCGGTTGCTCTGCAGATGGTGTTGTCCTGAAGGTGGCTACGGAGTAAATGTAGATACGCGACCAGGAAATTACGCAACGTGCCGTACTCAATCTCGAACATGGCCAGCGCGGCCAGGGCCCCTTGTTCCTCCATCTCCTGCCGGATCAACTTCAGGGTGGCCAGACTACAACAAGCCGTAGCCCAAAACGTGCGCCGATCCAGTGAAGATAGTTTGAACACGAACTCGCCAAGGTCATCCCTGATGTGGGCCTGGGGGATGGCGCTCCAAATCGCAGCCACTCCTTCTCCGAGGTGCTCATCGACATGGGCCGATTCCGGCTGCAAATCTATACCAGTGAAGGCCTTGAGATAGGCTGCCTTGACAGCAACCACATCCATAACACCATCAGTCACGAGCGGGTTGGCACTGATCGCTCTGAGTATCTCGCGATAGTTGTATGGAGCATTGATCTTATCCCGTCCAGCCTTTCCATTGCACAGCCTGACATAGCTCATCACGCGTTGCAACTCATCCATGAACTGCAGGCCTTCATTTGTAGAATCGCTCATCTTGTCATCCCCTTAACCGCCCTATCATCAGAGCGTGAGATCACCTTAGAGCAAATTCCGTACCCATGTCAACCCAACAGCTACTGTGCCTGTCCCTCATAGCTCCGCAGGAGCGACGAGGGATCAACCCAAATAAAAAACCCACCAATTAAGATGAGTCAGTTTACGAAACCGGCCTCTCGTTCCGCACGAGTCGAGGACCGGATCGAAGTGACCAAGCCGATTACCAAAAGATCAGTTGTCAAATATATGCCAAGTGAAGCCCAGAGAACAGACTTACCTAGTCCGTCGTCCAATGGTCCAATTTCACAGGCCAGCGCAAGCAAGGCTAGTGCAAGAAAAAAGCCAACCACTTTTATCCAAGAGAGCCAGTGGATCCTTGGGGATCGATAAATTGGCAACACCTGGTCCAGAGAAACCAGGAGAAATCCCATGGCATCAAAAGCGACAAAAGAAATCAGTGCCAAAGAGAAGGCTCGGGTCTTGAACTCTTCACTCATACCAAACCAGTCAACGAAGTAGACTAGCAGAAAAACACCGAACATGAGCAGACCGACTATCCGCACGATGAAAAAGAACTTTTTACTTTGCCTATCCACACTCTTGTCCTTTCAGCTAGTGATTAAGCTCTTAAAGAAGCTTACTGCAAACTAGAAGACGTGGTCAAGAGACCTCGTCTATTTTGAAAAACTAAAATACGTATTCCCTACTTTGGCTCTGACAACTTCAGGGTCAGGGCAAACATTAATGCAGCTAAAGCCAGGCCAGGCCAAAGGCTGAATAGATAATGATCAAACAAGGCTAAAACCAAAACAACGTTTCCCAATGTCATGGCACCGATAGCCGTGGATCGCGGAAAAGCTTTAAAATTTATTCGATCAATCGATCCAACCCAAAGCAAAAAGAATATTAAACCGATAATACCGACCTCGCCTAAGATCAGAAGAAGACTGTTGTGAATCGGTTGGAATGCCCAAACCGGGGATCCGGGAAAATCAGTAGCCTGTTCAACCGTATAGTTGCCAACACCAACCCCCAACCATAATTGATCTTGAACAGTGGGCAAATATAATTCATAGCCAGCTTGTCGTTCGGCAATCGACTGAGCCTCGAGTCGAAATGATGGATGGAAACGAGTAGCAACCGGTTGCCAAAACAAAACCAAAGAAACAATGATCGCCAACAAGGTCACGGTCAAATACGGCATGGCTTTTTTCACAGCTACCCGATGTTCCCAAAGTAAAACCCAGCCACCAATGAAAGCAGAGATAAAGAAAGCTAGCCAAGCAGAACGAGAAAAGGTCAAAATAAAGGCTGTGGCTAATAGAATCGAAATCAACATCAATAAACGACGATCGCGCAATTTGCGATACCAGCGAGGCAACATCATTAAACAAACCAGGCCAAAAGCTAAATAGCCACCAAACAAATTTGGATGCTGGAAAGAACCATACGCTCGCATGATTCGTCCGTTAAGAGTTTCAACCACAGAAGTTCCGGCCGTAACCGCTTCGTGTCCAGCCAGCCCTAACCAAGAAAACTCAGGACTACTGCCAGTGAAAAACTGCCATAAACCAAGAAAAGACGGAATGATCAAACCAAGAACAAAAGCGTATAAAACTTTTCTTGTCTCAACTCGCTTATCCAGTAAATTGTGGAAGAAAAAGAAGGCAATCAAAATATGCAACCAGGCCATGACCGCTAAAGTTGGATTGATTGATCCGGTAACCTTGGCTAAACAAGCCAACAAAAAAAGACCACCAAAAATTAATGGCCAATCAAAATGCGGATTGGATACGATGCGCGGTCGAAGAACCGCTACCAAAACAACCAAAATCTCTGTTAAGAAAAAACTTAACACCCCGTACTCCCAAACCTCACCTTGCAAAAACTCAGCTCCAAAAATCCACCGTGTTTGCCAAGGAAGGAGAAAGACGGTGAGATAAATTAAATAATTAATTACTATTGATCGCATAATTAATTTACACACCGGACATAAAGTCCGTTTGAAATATTTCATAGCCGGTTTACCCGGCGTGTGTAAATTTATTGTACCACTTCTGACACTATCGTTTCCAGTTTGTCGCGATATTCCGCTCGACGATCGTTGTCATGAAATTTTAACATGGCGTCAGAAACAACTACTCGTGAATCACGATTAGCCATATTCTGGATCACTTCCGGAAACTTGCGTCGTTGTAACCGTTCAGCCAAACGTTCAAATATATTTGGTGCACGCCAAGAACTCCGGTCAGAATCAACCCGGCGATGATGATGCTCAGATGACTGATAACTGTTTGGTAAATTTGTAGCTAGCCAACCATTAGCCTGAACAAACTGATCGAAAACATTGTCACGATCAAATATCGGGACAAGCGAACGAGCCCAAACCGCCAAATATGGATCACTGCCCTCCAGTTGCAAAGCGGATAGATCAAGATTGGTATCTGATAAAAAGAAAGTAAAACACAGAGGATCTCGTTGACCTGCCCCTGGCCGCATTTTCAAAATCTTAAACGGAGCCACGGCCAGCAAGCGCGAAGTCCAAACACTACCCTCACGAACAATCACAAAAATATCAATATCACTTTCACCGCGAGTATGATTCCATGCCAAAGTATTGCATGCAGCCACACCGCGAACCGAAGGGATCAAAGATAAATAACCTGTAGCCCAACGTAACCGCTTATACTTTCGTACAGCATTCAAATATCGTTCGTGTCGTGTTTTAATCAGCTCTTCAATCGGTTGACCTGTTGGCGTCCAAAACCCACCTTGACCAACTATTCGTTCAGACAAAAAACCACTGCTGGCTAGTTCCTGCCGAACAGCTAGCAGTGATGCTTTGTTTTCAGATCCAAATAACCATTTCCAAATCTCAAAGGTTGTTAAAGGGTAATCGAACAATGAAAAATATGCCACGGTTCTATAGATTGAATGTGATATTTCTGACATACAATGTAGAGGAAGGCTTTAGCCTTCCATTGAATGGAACCCTAAAGGGTTCCTCTACACTTCAACGGATTTCTTCTTCGGCCTTAAATAAACCAACTGCTGAAGTACGGCAATAATATTTACCACTAACCAATACAGGGTCAATCCGGCTGGTAATGAAGCTCCGATCACAACGGTAATCACCGGCATAAAATATAACATTGATCGATTCATGGCTGCGGCCATATCTTCATCCTTGGCACCAGGTGATCCCTGAACTTGTTTTGGTGGTTTTTTCAAACTCATCATCTTGGCTTGGATAAACTGGAAAATTCCAGCCAAAATTGCCAAAATAATATTCGGTGTTGATAGATCAACGATTCCCATGAAGGTCGGTACTATTACTCCAGGGTCAGGAACAAATGAATATAAATTATAATAATTGCCATCACCATTTATTCCGTGCAAAAGCACTCGATACAAAGCAATAATGATTGGCAATTGTATTAATAATGGCAAACAAGAAGATAAAGGGTTTACTTTTTCTTTAGAATACAGCTCCATCATGGCTTTGGCCAAACCCTCTTTGTCGTCCTTAAACTTTTCTTTCAACTCTTTCAGCTGTGGTTGAACTTCTTGCAAAGCTCGCTGTGATTTCATGGCTTTGGCGGAAAGTGGCCAAAGCACGGCTTTGATGATAATGGTTAAAATGATTATAGTCACCCCCAGATCATGACCAGGAACAACAGCAAAGATTCCGGCTAATAAATTATACAATGGCTCAGCCAAAATTGTGTTGAATAGTTGGATCATAGTTTATTCCTCCTTGTCCCCCGTAGCTTCAGCGAAGGGGGGCTTAGTTTTTTCAGTTGAAGGCTTTTCATTTTCAATACTTTCTGACACAGATTCAACCTGATCCTCGCTTTCCATTCCTTCCGTGTCCTCTGTTTCTTCCTTCCCGCTTTCGGCAACATTAATTCGCCAGTCAACCAAGCGAGCAGCTAAGCGAACATTCTGTCCATTTTTTCCAATGGCCAATGAAAGCTGATCGGCAGCAACAGAAGCAACTGCGGATTTTGACTCTTCATCAAGTTCAACACTCTTGACCTTGGCCGGGGACAAAGCATTGGCAATATAGTCCTGAGGATTTTCACTCCATTCAATAATATCAATTTTCTCACCACCAAGTTCAGCAATAATGGTTTGAATTCGAGTTCCGCGTTGACCGATACAAGCACCGATTGGGTCGATATTATCATCACCGGTCCAAACGGAAATTTTTGATCGAGAGCCGGCTTCACGAGCAATGGCTCGAATTTCAACTGTTCCTTCAGATACTTC
>JBDRNK010000068.1:0-4931 GCA_043811105.1 Candidatus Uhrbacteria bacterium | reverse complement strand
CGCGCCGGGGGTCTGCGACAAATCTTCAAAGGCGATCGTCTTCACTTACACCACCGTCTCTTCGACCTTGGCTGGACCCAACGCCGGGTTGTTTTGTTTTATTATCTTATCGCTACTGTTTTTGGTGTTTCAACTTTGTTCTTGCAAAGTAGTCAGAAATTAATCGCCCTAGGAACCCTTGCTTTATTCATGGTCGTTGTTATCTGGGTTTTAATTAAACGAAAAGAATTGGGGGTCAGGTCTTGATATTTGATTTTAAGCGGTGCGTGTTTTGGTCCGGCCGGACTAAAAGACGCACCACGGAGCTTAAAGCGTGTCGTTTTTTACGCGATCGGAGCAAAAGAGGCGTAAATTTTTACCCAATCGTATAACAAGTTGTATGCTGAGGTCAGGGTCAGGGCTTGTGGTGTGAATTGTGATGGAAAATAAATTATTAACATCAAAGTTTATACAATATAATATTCACTTATGACTAGAGATGAAGCGAGAAGACAATCTGTTGAAAAGGGGCCTGGTGCTCAAGTTGAAATTGAAACAAAAAATCTTTGTTTAAAAGGCATTACTTTAGATTATAAAGATCATATTTTCAGAGAATTTACATCAGAGATTACTACCCACATGTTTCCTAAACCAGCTGAAAGAATAGAGGAAACTATTGAATTTATAGAAACTTCAATGAAGGAGAACGGGGAAGGTAGCAATTTTCAAATTGTCATTCTCGATAAAGACAATAAAAATTTTCTGGGCTGTGGAGGGCTTCACCATATTGATAGTAAAACTCCAGAACTAGGAATCTGGATTAAAAAGTCTGCACATGGTCATGGTTATGGAAAAGAAGCGATGATAGCACTCAAACAATGGGCAGACGAAAATTTAGATTATGATTATATCCTCTATCCAGTTGCTGTGGAAAATTATCCAAGCAGAAAAATCCCTGAATTTTTAGGTGGCGAGATCGCCAGAGAATATGACATGCTCGATATGAGTGGAAAAAATCAACATCTACTCGAATATAGAATTTATCCACCCAAAGATTAAAGAATTGGGTCAGACCGGGCCGGCCTGACCCCAACGAACTGTGATATAATAAGTTCATGTTTTACATTAGGAGGACAACAAGTGTTTTAATGATCATTTTGATTCTGGTTGGTTTAGCCGCTGTGGTCTTTTTTTATTCTTTTGATCCGGATGAATACAAATTTGCCATGATCACCACACCACAAGGTCGGGAAATAATGGTCGAAGTTGCTGACACCCATGGAGAGCGTGCTTCAGGTCTGGCCGGTCGAAAAGATGTTGGGATTTATGACGGCATGCTTTTCATCTATGATCACAATCAAAGGTCCACCTTCACAACTTCTGAAATGTATTTTTCTTTGGATATTATTTGGCTAAGGGACGGTCAGGTTGTTGGGATTGAAGACAATGTGCCGTATGGCTTGGCTGTCGCTTATCATCCAAGTTCCCCAGGTGAGATCAATGGGGTTTTGGAGGTTACTGAAGATTTTTTTGCCGAGGATGAGCTTAAAGTAGGAGACCAGCTTGACATCTTCTTGATCAAGTAGTATCATATCGCCACTTAATAAAACACTATGTTCGCAGTAATCAAAACCGGTGGAAAACAATATAAGGTCAAAGAAGGGCAGACTTTAGAGATCGAAAAGCTGGAGATTGAAGACGGTAAGCCAGTTGAATTCGATGCCTTGCTTATTTCTGATGATGAGGGAAAAGACGTTAAGGTCGGAGACCCGATTGTCAGCGGTGCCAAAGTAAAAGCTAAAGTGATTGACGCTGGTCTTGGAAAAAAGGTTTCCGTGATCAAGTTCAAATCAAAGAGCCGATATCGCAAAAACGTTGGCCATCGACAGCCTTTCACTAAAATCCAAATTGAATCCATCAAAGCTTAAAAGTCCTGGCCTAGCGCCAGGGCTTTTTGTTTGATACACTACTTATCGTATGGAAAATAAAAGAAGCTCAATTGAAGCCACCCCGGCCGATGTTCGGGAAACCAAAACCGATCAGGTTGATAATTTTTATACTTTACTAGAGCGGGAGCAAGATCCGGAAATGTTGCGCTATTTACGCTTAGCGACCAAGATCGCTGAGATGGTTCGTGACCATGGTGGTATTGCTTTGGTTACCGGTGGTTTTACTCGTGATCAGGTTTTAAATCAGCATTATGGATATGACTTAAAATCAAAAGATATTGATTTTGAAATTTATGGAATTCCCAAGGACGAGCTGGAGGAACTGTTGTCTGGGTTAGGGCAGGTTCGCAAAGAGGGAAAACAGTTTGAAGCCTTTTTGGTTCGTGGACCGGAATTTGAAAAGACTGATGAAATGATTGATGTGGCCATGCCGCGACGAGAAACAGATAAACCAGATGATCCAAGTCACAAAGGGGTAGAAACTGAGGCTGATCCGTATATGAATTATTGTCGAGCATGTAGTCGACGAGATTTGACTATTGGCGCTTTAGGTATGGATCCGTTGACTGGGAAAATTATGGATGTGGTTGGTGGTTTGGACGATCTGCGAGATAAAAAGATTCGTATGGTCTCTGAGGAAACATTTGCACAGGATCCGTTGCGTCCGTTTCGCGTGGCTCAGTTTGCTGGACGATTGGGTTTTGGTGTTGATCAAAAGACGCGGGAATTTTGTTGGCAGGTTGATCAAAAGCATTTGAAGCCTTCACGAGTGGTAAAGGAGTGGAGCAAGTTGTTTCGCAAATCGCCCCTGCCAAGCGTTGGTTTAGATGTTGCTCGTCGAGTTGGGGTGATTGAACAGGTACATCCGGAATTGGATCGTTTGATTGGGATTGGTAAAGAAGTGGATCAAGTACCTGAGGACAGTTATCAAGCTGAGCTTGGTCGCGTGCTTGATGCTGGAATTGAGGTCGCTCGACGTGAAAAGATGTCTGAAGAGGATACTGAGGATCTTATGTTTGCATTGCTCTGCAAGGATCTTGAAGGTGATTTGCAAAAGTTTATGGACAAAATCGAAATTAAGGCTTCAGGAGAGAACGATCGAAAAGCCAAGATTGGATTTTTTGTTAAAAACAAAGATTTTGTTGCTGATCATTCAAATGTCACTGATGCTGATGTACGTAATTTATCAGCAATATTGGGTCAGACAAACATTGCTGAGTTTGTTCATTTTGTTGAAGCGTTAAATGGGTCTGAAGTTGCTCAGAAATTGTTGGAAACAGCAGGGCGTTTGGATGTACTTGAAAGCAAGCCTAAAGAATTGTTGAATGGTGGAGAGTTGATTAAATTAGGGTTCAAGCCAGGCAAACAATTAGGTCAGGCAAAACAAAAGATCTACCAAGCTCAGCTGGATGGGGAAGTCAGTACGGTTGAAGAAGCAAAAGCTTTGGTTGAGAAAATGTTATGAATTTAACTTTCGAAGATAAACAAAACATATTTAAGTTGATCGATCAGATGTTAGAACAGGATCTGACCGAGCTTCAACGTCTGATAAACCAGGCTGATCAAGAATCAATCAATGCACCGGGTAAAATGCAATCCTGGTCTGATACCTCGAAAGATGAGTATGCCAATGTTCGTAATAGTTTGCAAAAGGTGTTTACTGAAAAGCAGGGTCTTCATAATCAGATTAAGCTGTTAGAAGTAAAGGTGACAGACACGATAGGGGTTGGAAGTATTTTTTCTGTAAACGAAGGCGACATTTACATTGTGCTTCCAATCGGAGGGCTTGGTAAGATTAAGTATCAGGATGCAGATATTTTGGTGGTAGGTGCAAACGCTCCGTTGTATTCTGCGATTCAAGGTTTATCAAATGGTCAGCAATTCACCTGGCCGAACGGGAAGGAATCTATCATCGAACACATTATTTGATCAACGTTATCCACAGCTGGGGTCAGGCACCAGTTGGGGATAAGTTTTTAAAAAAAGACAACGCCTAGGGCGTTGTTTTGTGTTGGTGAGCCACAAAGATGTTGGTAACAACCGATTTGAAACCGATTGAGTCATGGCGCAACTGTTGCCAATTAAAGACATCAACCAGACCACAGGTTTGGAAATTCCTTTTGTCTTCAGGATCAACGTTGATATCAGTGATGAAGATGATCGGTAGTTTGGCAAAGGCCGGCTGTTGTTTGATCCAGATAAACAGGCGTGTTCCCCGCATTAGGTCAATCATACCTTGACCGATTGAGAGCATAGGATCAAGAATGATCAGAGCCGGGTTCAAACTGGCAATATCCTGAGCTGGTGTGACTGGCCGAATTTGTTCGGTGAACCGATCACTTTGTGTTTTTATGGCCTCAGCTTCGAACAAGCTAAAACCATAGATCTTCAATCTTGGATCAGCCAAGATTTGCTCAAGCAAAGGGCGATGCGAATTTGCTTGACTGTCGTTCAACCAGGTCGAGTCAAAGACAACAATTGAGGGACTAGGAAGCATTTTGTTCTTCCATCTTCTGCAAAGTTGCCTGAGCCAGGCGCATCACTTCAATATCGATTTGTTCATCAGGGTGAGCCAGGGTGTGAATCGCCTTGATCAGATGGGCTGATTCCCCGACTGACCACCGAGATTCAACGATTATTTCCAGGATCAAAGCCAAACGGCCAAGCACTTCACCGCGTTTGAAAACGCTGGTCGGATCATTTTTTTCAAGCAACTGATATGCCATGCTCTGACAGGTAAGCATCTTGTTGGTCAAGGTTTTGACCGGCTGTTGATTTAGGCTCATTTTGTCTGCCTCCGAGTGAAAGACCTGCTCCTATCTAAGCATACATATGTGCTTCTGTAAAGTCTTCTAAGTCGGTGCCGAATTCTAAACATATTGCCCCACCCCTCAGATAAATGAGTCATTTCAGCTAAGATATGGCTCATATGCGAAGATTAACCCAATTAGAAAGAGAAATTTAAGTCCATTACTTTTGACAATGGGTCTGAGACTGCTATGC
>JBDRNK010000067.1:0-8415 GCA_043811105.1 Candidatus Uhrbacteria bacterium | reverse complement strand
AGAAAAAACCGCGGCTGATTCCAGTAGGTCACCTTGTTTATGTGGAAAAGCTTTGATCAAATTTTTACGAGTTTCTAAATCAGATTGATCAACTTCGTCTTGACGTAAAACATTTGTTAATCCGGCAGCGTGAGCCATTTGCGTGGCATTTTCTGCTAAATCTAATTCATTTAACTGATCAACGTAATCCAAAATAGAGGTCATCTGATCTGCGTACAGTGCGACCTCATTATCGGACAGCTCTAAACGAGCTAGTTCCGCGATATGCTTAACTTCATCTTCTTTTAGTTTCATAACCCATTGATCATAGCTAAAAATTGATTCTCTGACAAGACCTTAACACCCAACTTCTCTGCCTTGGCTGCTTTAGATCCTGGACTGTCTCCGATAACAACGTAGTCGGTTTCTTTACTTACCGAGGCACTGGCTCGACCACCAAGATCGCGAACTAATTGCTCAGCCTGACCACGACTCATCTTTTCCATATTTCCGGTAAACACAAATTTCTTGCCCGAAAGCGGTTTACGACTTCCCTGCTCCACTGATTCAATTCGCACACCATTATTTCGATACTGAGCTATCAACTTCTGATTAGTTGCGTCTGCAAGAAACTCCACAATGCTTTCAGCCACTTTTGATCCAATTCCAGGCACCGGAGCCAGATCCGAATCACTGGCTTGAAGCACCTTATCTAATGAACCAAAACGATCAGCAATATCAATCGCGGTCTGCGAGCCAACATGACGAATTCCCAGAGCTACTAAAAACTTTTCTAATGGAATCTTTTTCTTTTCTTGAATTGCTTCGACCAGCTTCTTCGATGAAATCTCGGCAAAGCCCTCAAGCCCCAAAAGATCCGCTGGTTTTAACATGAACAGATCAGGGGCGCTTTGGATCAGACCAGCATCAAGCAACTGAGCGACAATCGAATCACCAAGTCCATCGATTTCAAAGGCTCGCGCTGCGTACAAGATACGATTACGATCCTTAGCCGGACAAATATCGTTTGAACAATATACAGCCACTTCTCCGCTCTGACGTTTTGTCGCCGAACCGCATACAGGACATTTAACCGGCAGACTAATCTTTTTTGATCCGGTTGGTCGAAGCTCTTTCAAAACCCTGGTTACCTTTGGAATAATGTCTCCTGATTTGACTAAGATCACGGTGTCTCCGATACGAAGTCCTAGGCGTTCAATCTCATCGTAATTATGAAGCGAAGCGTGTTGTACTGTTGTTCCTCCAATCTGAGTGGCATGAACTACTGCCACCGGAGTCAACGCACCAGTTCGTCCAACAAACCAATTAACCGCTTCAACCACAGTCGTTGTTTCTTCAGCCGGCAATTTCCAAGCAACCAAACCGCGCGGTGTTTTTCCAACAACACCCAGCTTTTCATAATATCGATTCTCATTTACGCGAATAACTGTTCCATCGATCCAATAATCAAGCTTAGCTTTTCGAGCTTGCATTCTCTGCCAGTACTTGGCCACATCTGCAACTTGATTAGTCTGCAAAAACTCCGGATTAGCCTTAAATCCGATCATTTCTAAGATCTCTATTTCTTGATCATGCCGTTGCTGCCCAATGTCTTCAACAAGATCCCAAGCAAAAAAATCTAGTTTACGCTCAGCTGTGATTCGCGGATCTAGCTGTCGCACAGACCCGGCAGCAGCATTTCGCGGATTGGCAAATATTTTCTTATTTTCTTGTTTGTTTATTTTATTGTACTTTTCAAAAGCTTTAACCGGAAAAAATATTTCTCCACGCACAATCAATCTGCCTTGCTGTTTCGACACTATGCGTTGGATTTCTTGTGAATTGACCTGACCTTTGTGTTTTTGAAAAAACCGATCTAACTGACTGTCTGTTGGAACACGCAAGCGCAAAGGAACAGACTCGATTGTGCGTACGTTAGAAGTTATATCTTCTCCGATCTGTCCGTCGCCCCTTGTTGCCGCACGTTCGAGTAAGCCGTTTTGATATACCAACTCAATAGCCAGTCCATCTAGTTTGACCATACAGAACATCTCAAACTGATCACCACCTAAAATCTTTTTGATTCGATCATGCCAGGTCTGAAATTCTTCCTCAGTGAAAACGTCTTCCATAGACAACATCGGGTGGGTATGTTTAACCTTTTCAAATTTCTCAAGCGGTTGGCCACCAACGCGCTGAGTCGGTGAATCTGGAGTAATCAATTCCGGATATTCTTGTTCAAGCAAGTACAGCTCATGCTTAAGCGAATCCAAGGCCGCGTCTGAAATCTCTTGTTTGTCCAACACATGATAAAGATAACGATGGTGCTGAATCGTTTTGCGTAATTTCTCAATGCGTTTGGCTACATCAGACTTTGTCATACAATTCTTCATAGCCACTTTATGTGGCGCCTGATCTTTGAACCGGGGATAAACCCCGTTTGAATATATTAAATAAACATTCCTAGATACCATTGCAAGATTTGCTCACCCCATAACAGTGCGACAAATGTGGCAACTGCGAGAAACGTTCCAAATGGAATTTGGGTTTTCATCCTGGCTTTTTTCGATACTAGTAAAACAACTCCAACAGCCGCACCAAGAATGTAAGCCAGAAATAATGCCACTAGTCCTTGTGTTAGCCCCAACATTAACCCCATCAATGTCCCCATACGGATATCTCCATCACCAATCCACTTACCCTTTGATAAGAACCATTGAACAAAAAAGAATCCGCCGATCATTATCGCACCCATTAACATCGACCAGATTGATACTCCAAGAAACAGATTTATCAACAGTGCGACAACCATTGCCGGAATTGTGAAACGATCCAATAGCAACTGATATTTGAAATCATAAACAAAAAGCACGATCAAGAAAATTGAAAATATAAGATCTCGCACTAAGAACGGAATGATAGCCGGAAGGGTGTCTGTTGCGGGAAAGACGCCCGTAAGGGCGTCAAAATGAAAAAGAAAAACCAAAACAAACAACAACCCAGTTGCCAGTTCAACCAACGGATATTGCCAACTAATCGCGCTCTTACAGTGGCGACAGCGCTGACGTAGCAAGAAGAAACTTAGAACCGGTACCAGGTCGTACCAAGCAATAGCCATTTCACATTTCTGGCATTTAGATCGCGATCGAACCAAAGACTTCTGCTCATGAGTCCGAAAAACCAGGACATTTAAAAAACTACCAACACATATCCCGATTAAAAATATAAATAGAATATAAAACATATCTACCTCTTTTTGTATAAATTATGGGCTCCGATATCAAGAAGATCAACAATACCAGGAGAAGAAAATTCAAAAAGAACCCGGTAGCCATCTCTGAGTCGAAACGATAGACATGTTTGCAATTTGCCTTTCAACTTATGAGTCTTAAGTGAGGGATGGTTCGGATTCTGAAAAAAGATAGCGATCTTGTCGTCAAAATCGTCCTGTATATGATCAGGTAACTTCTTGTACGCGCGCTTAAAGCGTGGCGAAAAATTAACCTGCATATTTACGAGCGTAGTTCTGCAATCAAACTTTTTGCATTTTTATGGGAAGAAAAATTCCCAAGTGCATAATCAAGCCGTGCTTCATTGATAATTTCGTCAAGCGTTTCGGCACTATTCATTCTCTTGATATCCTTTGTAGAAATTTCACAAACAATTTTATTTTCTCTTGGATACCGTAAAATACAACGTAATGCTGATAGCGGAATTTTTACAACTGCCTCATTTGTTTTTTTTGGGACTTTCTTGATCATATGTCTTATTTAGTTCAATTTTGTACTGTAAAAATTATACCCCATTTTAAGCTAAGTGTACAGACGAAAACATGTCTTGAGACTTAATGTTCATTACGTCTGACTTTTACGAACGATCGTCTTAAAAGTCAGAAGCACTGGCTTATTTGCTTCGGTAATTTGTACCGATCGTTACATATCCCCGAAGTTAATATACAACCTTCTAGAACACAAAAACCCCGCACGGGCTTAACGTGCGGGGGATTTTTTTAAATTGATTATGGGATCGACAGGCGTGAGCCTGTCATCGTTTAATTGACAAGCTTACGCTTGTCGTTCCCAGATACCTACTCTGTACACACTCCTGCAATCAATCCTACTGGCGAGGCACAGTTCACACCCTTAACAATTCCGCGCTCTGGTATGTTGCGTTCAAACTCGACATGAATAGCGTAAGAAGCTCCGTCAGACAACATTGAATAACAGTAAGACGAGCGCTGAGGGTCGCCACAAACCACCAAATCTTTTAATCCTCCGGAATATAGCGCCGGAACAATACTCATAAATACTATTGAATCACCTGAACAGCTAGACTTAAATCCCTCAGAACTTAAACAAGCGCTGGTGGTGATATCGCCAAGAGCTAGCAACGAACCATCTGGATATTGATTATTCTCATTAAAATAATCCTCAAGCGCGGCCTGAATCTCAGTCATGTCGTTCATGCGCTTATAATCACGCACTTTTTCGCGAGCCGAACTGACCATAACTCCGGCAGCTGTTCCCAACAAGCCGATAATAGCTAAAACAACCAGTAACTCAATTAATGTAAAGCCTTTATTTTTTTGCACGTGCATAAGCAATTCGTTTAATCTTTTTCGCGGTTTCTTGAGGCACAAAGTGCCCTTTTATTAAATAATCCGTGGCCCCTTTTTCCAAACCCAGTTTAACACTTGTTCGATCTCCAAGTTCGGTGATAACAATAACAGGTAAAAGCTTACAACCGCGCATTTGTCGTAATTCACCAATAAATTCAAATCCACTTTCGTTGGCAATCGCCGGATCAATAACTACTGCGGCTGGTTTATTTTTTTTGAATTGCTTCCAGGCATCTTCAATTGTATCAACCACTCGCACCTGACATTGTTCCATTTCTAATTTTCTAGCGTAAATCCCAGCTAGATATGCATCCTCCTCGACAAGCAAAATCATTGGTTTATCTGGCATATTATTCAGTATCTCGCATGGCCAAACCAATAGACACAGCCAATCGCGGTCCAATATCATCTAATATCGGTCGAAGGTCATCGGAATAAACAATCCTGGCCCAAGGGTCGCCGTTATAGGTGTTGATTCCGGTTTTATTGGCAATGTATTCGGTTAGTCCTGGTAAGTGCGACGATCCTCCGGTTAGAATTATTTTATCTACTTTATTGGCAATCGTTGTTTCCATTTGTTTATACTGATCAAAAGTATAATTGATTTCATTGATCAAAGGCAAGAGGGTCTGTTCAACCACAGGCAACATATCTCCGCTTTTATTTCGAGCAGATAAATCTTGCTTTAGTTGTTCGGCCTCTTCCGGTTGCATATTCATTTGCTTGGCAATACCATTGGTCACCTGAATTCCACCGATATTAATACTGCGAATCAGAAACGGAATACCTTTTTCCGAAATGGTTAGATTTGTTCGATTGCTTCCCATATCAATAATCAAAATCGAGGAACGATCTTTGCCAATCAATGAACGAATTAAGGCAAATGACTCTGTTTCTAAAGCAACCAGCTCCAGCTTGGCTAACTTAAAGATATCAACATATTTCTGAACCAGCGTTTTTGGCGCACCAGTAACTAATACTCGAACATTACCTTGCGGAGTTTTTTTAAGAGCCTCTTCTGTATTATTTTTTTCTTTTATTATTTTCTTATTTTCTTCTCTTTTCGAATGCAACTCATCAACCAACTTTGAATCCAAAATCATCTCTTCAAGTGGCAGGGGAAGAAGTTTTCTGGCCTGAGCCTCGATTAAAGGCTTGAGTTCTTTTTCGTCCTTAACTCGTGGCACGGAAATGATAGCTGAAAAAACCTTTGATCCTGGCAAAGCGGAAATTGCCTTGTTGGTTTTTGCACCTGACTGAGCAACAATTTTGTTTAATAGATCAGCAGCAACCTTAGGATTATCTAGCAATGATGCATCCAGGTCGGCCAGTTTTCGTCGTGAATAGCCATAAGTCATCAAACAAGCCTTTCCTTTTTCATTGGTCATTTCAACCACCTTAATTCCACCGGCTCCGATATCGATTCCTAAAACGCTATTTTTTGTTGATCCTCCAAATAATGACATATGCTAGAATTATAGCACGGGAATGAGAAATAATAAACTAAGAAAATAAGAAAATACGTACGGTGTTTATTTTTTTATTATATTATTTTTTTATTTTATTATCCCCGCATCAATAGTCCTGTTGACTAATGCGTCAGCCTCAGCGTTATGTTGACGCGGTACGTGAGTAAAAGTTACTTTTTCAAATTCATGGATTAGATTCAACACCTGAACAAACAACTTTGCCAGACCAGGGTTCTTGACTTTGTATTCACCATTAAGTTGTTTAACAGCCAACTCAGTATCCATAAACATCTCCACCTCCTCGGCCTTAATTTCCTTAGCCTTTTCTAAACCGATAATAATTGCCGTGTATTCAGCTTGATTATTTGTGGCGTGAGCCATGTACTTACTTGCTGTGGCTATAACTTCGCCGTCTTGAGTTTGCAATACCGCTGCCCCGGCTGCTGGTCCTGGATTGCCACGAGCACCACCATCGGTAAAAATCTGAATCTTTTTATGTTGCATATTTTAAATCTTTGATTTTAATTTGAATCTCACGATTTCCGTTCCACTCGTTTATTCCCAGTTCATAAATTATATCAATCTTTGTTCCTAGCTCTAGATGATCGGCACGATCTCCTAAACGAAAAGCAATCGCTTTCCATATTTTACCACCTTTTTCAAAATTTAGGCTAAGGCGAAGATGTTGACCATCATTACCCACACGTTCGGCCGAAATCACCAGAAGATCACGAGTCAAAAACAACGGCTGTTCATTTCCTTGGCCGTATGGTCGAAATTCATCCAGATGATCGATTAATCCCCAATCAATCTGATCCAAGATAATTTCAGAATCAATTTCAATCTTTGGGGTCAGGTCTTGATATTTGATTTTAAGCTCAACAAACTCAGTCATTTCCTTCATGGCCCGTTCAAAATTCTCTTTACCCCTAATCGTAAACCCACAAGCCTGCGGATGCCCTCCAAACCGATGCAGATATTTCGCTGCAGATTTTAAAGCTTCGGTAATATTTAACTCCGGAATCGACCGACCGGATGCAGAATAATCTTCTCCACGACAACTAACAACAAACACCGGTCGATAATATTCGGCAGACAATTTCCCGGCGGCCAATCCAACAATGCCCAACGGCCAATCTTCGCCAACAGCTATCAACAATTTCTGATCACCAACCTGACCAATTTGTTCCTTGGCCTGTGCATAAAGCGTACCGGAAACACTTTGTCGACTACGATTCTCTTCATCTAATTTCTCGGCCAACTTGTGGGCCTGCATTTCATCTTCGCTGGTCAACAACTCAAAAGCCAATGTCGCATGATTAACTCGTCCGGCCGCATTAATCCGCGGCCCAATTTGCCAACCAATATTCCAACTATCCAACTGTCCGATTTTAATTCCGGCAACCTCAACCAGCTTCTGCAACCCAATCCGCTTGGTCTTATTCATGACCAACAAACCAAACTTTTCCAAAGTCCGATTCTCACCGGTCATTTGCATCACATCGGTTACTGTGGCAATGGCCACCAGATCAAGCAACCATTTTTCATGACCCTTTGGAAAATCCAAACCGCGAGTCTGAGCTTCTTCAATCAACGCGTGGGCCAGTTTAAAAGCCACAGCAGTTCCAGAAAGTTCTTTATATGGATAAGTTTCGCCCGGCAGTCGCGGATGAATGATAATTGCCTCTGGTAATTTTTCCGGTGTGTCATGGTGGTCAGTTATGATCGTGTCGATACCAAGTTCATTACCGCGAGCAATTGCTTCGTCATTCGAAATACCACAGTCAACGGTAATGATCAGATTAGTGGTGTGCATCTTGTGCAGATGTTCAACTGTTTCAACTGACAAACCATAACCTTCTTTTTCGCGGTGTGGGATGTAGATGTTTATGTTTTCGACGGGACCGACAAGCGTAAGCTTGTCATCATTGACAGGCTGACGCCTGTCGATCCCACGCATTCGCTCCATTATCTCCTTTACCGTTTCAAACAAAATCACTGTTGCACAAACCCCATCAGCATCATAGTCGCCGTGGATGGTGATCACCTGATCGTTCTTAATCGCCTCAAACACACGCGTTACCGCATCACGCATCTGGCGAAATAGCCATGGACTATGAACATCACGACTGTAGTCCGGGCCGAGGAACACATCAATTTCTTCCTGTGTACAAACACCTCGATTCCAAAGCAATTGCAAAATCACCGGATTGATTTCCGGAAATTGGTCAAGAATAGTTTGTCCAATCGGTTCAGATACTAACCAATGTTTATCACTCAGATTCTGAAAGCATAAAGTATTAAGCAAAAAGTACAAAGTCAGACCCTTTCTACTTTCTACTTTCTACT
>JBDRNK010000066.1:0-6113 GCA_043811105.1 Candidatus Uhrbacteria bacterium | reverse complement strand
CAGGCTAGAACAACGATGGTCAGGGCATAGCCTGATCGACCGGCTGCGGCCTGATCTTTAGAACTTGTTCCGGCTGTTCCCAGAACAGCACTTTCAAGTAATTCAATATCATTTGCCGAACGAGGAAGAACTCGGAAACTGTCGTAGTATCGACTAACAATTCCGGTTACCTGAACTCGAGATCCAAGTTCCAGACTATTAAGATCGATATTGGTTTCATCTTTAATAATCACGGTTGTAGTCGTGCCACTGTCTTCAAGTTCAAAGCGGTCGCTTTCAATTGAGGATATCATTCCGGAGATCATAACCAACCAGCCCTCAGTGTCATCATTAATTTCTTCAAGCTCAATTTCGTGCGGAACAGGTTCATCACCGCTTGATAAAACGACCAGATCATTGGCTGAAGCCAGCTTAATTCGGCTTTCACTACGACTGGAACTCATTTCGCCGGTCACCTGAACAACATCGCCAACATTAACATCAGGCCAATTGGCTGCGTACAAATAAACCTGGATTCCGGAACCGGCCAGGTACATAATCTGTTTTCCAAGCAATCCTGGCTCGGCTGAAACAGTGCCAGTAACTCGGACCTTTGTACCACTACTCAATGTCCGAACAGATGACAGGCTGGTTTCAACAATTGAAGTTGATGTTGAATAACTTGAAGTGGACGAACCTGATCCTGAGGCTAGGACAACAGATGTTGCTTTATTTGTGGTAGGTGTTGTTTTGGATACAGCTGCTGTTTCAGTTACAGTGGTAGTTGTTGTTGACTGAACCTCAGCTTGCGAAAGCTGATTTGGTTCATTTGGCGTAACTTCGTTCGTCCCAAGCCACGCGCTGTCAACGAGAATAAATGATTGTCCTTTGGATGTTGAATCATAGGTCATTTGGTCAACAACGGTTCCGTCAGATGCGCTGAGCACAACTGATTCAGTACCGCTATTATTAAGAGCAAGATTAGTTGTTTCTCGATATAAGGCAACGAATGCCCCAGGTTCGATCATTTGAGAATCGTTTACTGTAAATGTTTTGTCTGAAGCGTCAGTTAGTGACCAACCAAGAAGGTTGATTGATTCTGATCCCGTATTTGTGATTTCAATGAACTCTTCATCAGCATCAGCACCTTCAGTGTTGGCATAGATTTCTGAGAGACGAAGATCGTAAAGTAGGGTTTCGATAGTTTCTAGAGTAACAGAGGTTTCGTCTTCAGCCTCGATGGCCTCTACAACCTCTAAAACTTCTTCTACCTCTTCTACTTCCTGTTCAACATCACTGATCACATTAACTTCACCAGGAGTGGCCACAGTCGTTGTTTGCCATACTCCGGCTGAGTCCAAGGCTACAGCATCAGGATCTGACACAGCAGGAACTTCAGAATCACCACCATAGGTTACCGAGTCGATCACATTACCATCCGGATCTAACAGTTCGATCGTATCACCGCTGTTGTTCAGACTGCCACTAATCGATTCAACCAGAACAAACTGCCCGGTTTCAATCTGACCTTCTGTCAAAGCGGTTGTTTTACCTGATTCTTCACGAATCATCCAACCATCAAGAACCACTACATAGTTATTTGGATTATAGATCTCAACCCATTCTTTAGATCCGGTTACTGGATCGGAAACGAATTCGTTGATTTGTAGTGTGAGGGTTTCGGAAGCGACAAGAGTTTCGTCTGCAGTCTCTGTGGTCTCTACAACTTCTACGGCTTCTACAACCTCTTGCACCTGGTCGCTGATAACATTCTCTTCACCCGGTGTTGCCATAGTTGTTTCAACCCACTCTCCGTTCTCATTCAGAGCAACCGCCTTTGGATCAGACACGGCCGGAGCTTCAGCTCCGTCACCATAACTGACTTTATCAAGCAAGTTGCCGTCAGCATCCAAGAGCTCGATAGTATCACCGCTATTATTCAGGTTTCCACTGATTTTTTCAACGACTACATATTGACCACTGGCAAGATATTGGTCAGGCAGTTCAGTAGTCTTGCCAGAGGCTTCACGGATTTGGTATCCGGCCAAGATAATAATCGTCTCTGACGGGTTATAAATCTCAACCCACTCATTTGATCCAGTTACCGGATCTGACACGAATTCGTTAATCATTAATGTGCCGGAGTTGGTGTTGGTAGTATCGGTGGAATCGGTAGTGGTAGTTGTATCCTCAGAGGAAGTGTCATCATCCTCTGTTGAAGAATCGTTTTGATAGGCGTCATATGTGTGTTGGTTAATGGTTTCGATGGTGGCGTGGGTTTCGAAGGTTTCGAGGGTGCCCGGAGTTCCAAGTTCGGTCGCACCCTCATCAAAGCCCAGGGACTCAGTTGCACTGACCCAGGTCTCATCCACTGAACCGTCTATTAAATAGAATCGTTGCATGGAAGCTCTGGGTTCGGCTTCTCCTTCTTCATCAACTCCTCGTGATCCTGTTGTTGGAGCGCTGCCAGTTCCAGCAACATCAACAACTTGTCCAGTGGCATTCTGGAGACTAATTCCGAACGCGGAATTAGATAAGGAGAGCGATGGGGTAACGAAGTCGGCCAGAACATTAAGTGTAGATTTTTCATCATCATCAGCATAGTTCGATATTAGGTAGGTTGAATTAGCTTCAATACCGGCCATCTCTGGTAGAACAAGCACGTCCCCACCAGTGGCAGCTCCGGCAATTGACCAACCGGTTAGATCAACTGTTTGGTCACTTAAATTAGTTAACTCCAGCCATTCATCTGAATCACTGATTGTAGATCCGGCCCAACCGATTTCAGAAATGATCACCGTTGGATAGGTCTCGGTTTCGGTTTGTTCTTCGGCCAGAGCCAAGAGCGGACCAAAAATGAGTGTCAGAATACAGGCGAAGGCCAAGAGCATTCGATCATGGTTTAACATAGATTGTGTTTGTGACACGTCGTACGTTGCGCGTCGCACGTCGTGCTCTTATGATTTATTTTCTTCTATTTCCGATCGGGTAAATAGCATAATAAAAATAACTCCACGGGGAACGGGGAGTTATTGGTTGCATTTGTAGTTAAGCATTATTCAGAACCATTGTCAAGACTTGATTTGGGGATAAGGTTGGGGTAAGATGGTTTTTGTACATTGCCGGAGTGGTGAAATGGTAGACACGCCAGGTTTAGGACCTGGTGGGCGCAAGCCCGTGGAGGTTCGAGCCCTCTCTCCGGCACCAGCCGTTGTTTCATCAAGGTATTATGTTGATGAAACACCGGCTGGTAAGTCAGTAATTTATGTCAGAACAAATCAATACATATTTATTAGAAGAACCTGACAAGGCGATCGCTATGGATCGTGCAGAGTTTTATCGCGAGCAAGTTCAGGCCAATAAAGAAACCGGTGGTCCGACTCGTGCTAATGAAGTTGTTCAGATTTGTATATTTAATGAAGCTGGTGAACTGTTTGTGCAAAAGCGCTCAAATGAAAAAACGCACAATCCAGGATTACTTGATAAATCAATTGGTGGACATGTTCAAGATGGAGATTCAGCAGACTATACAGTTATGGTTGAAACCATTCAAGAATTACAAGTGCCATCAATCGTGTTGCAAAGTACAGAAGATTTTAATAAAACTTATAAATTACTTCGAGAATACTTGAACACCATTTCAATAATCGAACACATTGATTCCAAGTTCGAAGAAATGTTAAAGGTAATTAATGGGGAGAATGTGGTTATAGCAAATAAGTTTCATTTATATTTTGGTGTCTACGGTGGGCGAATAAAAACAGTTGATCAGGAAGCAAAAGGAATTTTACAGTATTCTCTTGATGACTTAGAAGCTGAAATGATCAAATTTCCAGACGTGTTTACACAAGACTTACAGTTTTTTGTTAAAGAGTACAAAGAGCAAATGCAAAAGTTTCTTAAACAAATCAATTAGATTTATGAGTCCAGAAACTGCAAAAAATTTAAGGGTTGATCAACCAGAATTACCAGATATTGGAATTGTAGAAAAGGTTGGTGGTAAAGATGTCTTGGCTGAACGATCAATTACCTTGATTCATGAACGACTACCCGGGATGGAAAGTCGGACA
Source organism: Candidatus Uhrbacteria bacterium (assembly GCA_043811105.1). Classification (GTDB taxonomy): domain Bacteria; phylum Patescibacteriota; class Patescibacteriia; order UBA9934; family CAZDDW01; genus CAZDDW01. The sequence goes on along the minus strand of JBDRNK010000066.1, from coordinate 2,064 downwards.
ACAGGAGAAATAAAAGATTTTGTTGATTTTTTAATAACCAAGATCGATGCTTTTCTTAGGGAATCCAATGCTGTTAAAAGAAACACTCATTCAGCCAGTTTTCAAAATACCTTGGTTAGAGCCATGTTTAATAACCAAATATACAATGAGATGATTTCAAATTGGGACGCTTTTTGCAAGATGGCAAAAGAACATATGCGGGAAGGGGTCAATGGAGAAAGATTGCCTGTACAAGTAACACAGGACATGGAACATCAAATGGAAACAATGTTTATTGGTACCAGGTTTTTATACGATGCTATTCGTAGAAGTCAAATGGATTTTATTAAAAAAAGAAAAGAGGGTCAGGTACAAGTGATTGGGTTAGAAGATTATTTAGATGTTACCAAAGCAGTTGATTATATTGATGTAAGAGTTGGTGGAGGAATTTCAGAAATTATTTTAACTCAAGTAAAGACTAAGGCAACACACAGACAATCAAAATCTGGAAAAAAGTATTCAGAAGAAGAAATTAAGACTCATCTTGTTGCAGCTATTCGTCTATCAGCCGGTCAACATAAGCGATATATAAAAGGTTTGCCAAGCGCTTCACAGTATCAACAGGAAGTACCAAAATCTATTGAACGGATAATTGAGTCTGGTCAATATTTTGTAAAAGAAATGAAACGTCTAGAGGGAAAAGAAAGCCAAGATGTTAGTGCTTTTATAAGAGAATATTTTGAAAATTTTGTGCTTGAAATAATGACGAACGATCAGGTTAATGGTGATACGATTCAAAAAATTGCACAGGAAAATCACTTACCAATTGGATTAGTAAAAAAGTTTTTCAGCCTGACTGATTCAAAAGGTGTATTTATGTTGACTGCAGTAGAATTAGATTCTGACCATGCAAAAAGTGTATACAAAGAATTAAACCTTTGGGCAATGACTAATCCAGCAACCGCTTTAGAATTATTAATGATTAGCAAAGAATATCCAAACACATCTCAGACTTTGCCAGTGGTTAAAATCTCTTCTCGTTTTTCTCATGATGCAGGTGACCATGAGCAGGTAATTTTTGAAGAAATGAATCTAAAGGCCAAAGTCTTGACAAACAAATAGCCAACTGATAATATGCTTACTCCGACAAACAAAACGATTGGAAATGACATGACTGATCCTCAGATGGATGCACAAGCCTTGCTTGCCCATCTTGGGGCAACACCGCTTTCTTCGGAACTACCCCACCAGGACAAGATTGAACAAGCTCTGCGTCTAACACGTCTGGTCATGGAAACCAATGAATACCAGAAATTAGTTCAGTCGTTACAAGCTCAAGAGATCAATCGAGGCACCTTTTTTGATCAGGTTGGTCAGATGATTAGCTGTCTCGAAAAAGAGGAACAAGGCTAGGTTGGGTCCGCAACTTGGATCCAACTTTTTATTTTTTAAAATATGCGAATAATCTTAATCCACGGCTTTAATGCCAATCCACAAATGAATTTCCATCCTTGGTTGCGTGATGAGTTGCACCAAGCCGGTTTTGAAGTATTGGCACCAGAGTTGCCATTTTCTGGGGAGCCAGAATTGTTTGAGTGGTTGAAGGCCATGGAAGATCAGATTGGTCGGATTGATGCTGATGATATTATTTTGGGACACTCGTTGGGCGCGGTAATGGCTTTGCGGTATCTTGAAGCCGCTGAAATGTCAGCTACCCCCAGAGCTTTGATTTTAGTAGCTGCTCCTTGGACGCATAAACGAGCTGAAATGAAATCGTTTTTTATGTCTGATTTTGATGCCGATGTTTTGATGTGGAAGGCCAAAGATTTTATTATCGTCCATTCCAAGGATGATAAGCTGGTACCATTTGATCATGCAGAAAAGTACCGTGATATTTTGAAAGGTAAGTTGTTGGCCCGAGATAACGAAGATCATTATATGGGCGAGCAATATCCGGTTTTATTAGAATTGATAAAGAAGCTGGCCGGAAAAGATTATCAATTAAATCCTGGAGAAGGTTTAGAAAATGATTTTGGGGAGGAATAAAAGACCAGCCTGAGAGGGCTGGTTTTTGGTTTGGCCTAG
>JBDRNK010000065.1:0-10613 GCA_043811105.1 Candidatus Uhrbacteria bacterium | reverse complement strand
AATCTTAATCGTATCTGCACCTGTGCCTGTACCGATATTAATCGCTCTAGCCAAAGCTCCGGTAGCTCCAAGATTGAGCGTGGTTACGGCGGTTGTTCCAATGTTAACGGTAGTGGCTGTATCATCTCCAAGATCTAAGATACCAGCAGCGTTAGTATCTATACCAGTACCAGCCGCGACTTCAATCGCTCCGGTGGCCAGAACATCAAAGTTGGTGTAGTTAATTAGTCCGGTGGTGCCAACAAGATCATTGGCTCCAAGACTAATTGCTGTAGCTATGTCTGTGTCTGTAAGATCTATGGCGGTTCCAAGAGCAACGTCAGGAGTAATGGACAAAGCACCGGTGGCTAGAAGAGCAATGTTATGTGCTGTCAGAATCAAGTCTTCACCAGCAGCATCACCATCAGCGACGTTAATAGTAATGGATTCACCGGCATCATCCTGAGTAATTGTTCCGTCACCATATACAGTAGAAGCTGAACCGGCGTAGAAAGCATTGGCTCGAACGTTCTCAAGAGCCAGAGCATCATCAATGAACTGGAACTCATCAGCACCATCGTCGAAAATTAATTGATGAGCATCATGGTTTCCATCATCTGAGAACCAGAGTTCTACATCAACATCTACCGCACCAGCAGAATCTGAATCTAATGTAAAATAAGTGCTGGTTGTTCCGGTGATTAAGACACCTCCATCGAATCTGGCAGCACCATCAACTTCTAAAGTTCCTTCGATGTAAGCATCTTCACCATCAAGAGCAACGGTTGGTACACCATTACCAACCGACAAGTTACCGGTCAGGACTTGGAATAAATTCGCAGCGTTACCAATAGTGGCGTTAATATCTGCAGCTCCGGTTGTAGTCAAATCAATAGCGGTTGCATCAACAGCAAAAGATGTACCATCAAAATCAACTGAACCGTCGATGTTTAAAATTTCATCAATCAAAACTTCTCCAGTATCAACGTGGAGTGCGTAGCCGGTACCATCAGTATCATTTATATATAGAGCACCACCGGCCGCACTGGTTGTAACTTCCAAAGTATAATCAGCGACATTTGATCCGGTCATTTCAACTGCACTTGAATCAACTATAATCACCCGGCCAGCACCGACGCCTCCTTCATCATAGGCTTCATCAAGAGTATTGCCTGATGCGGCACCGGCTGCCAACTGACTCCAAGTAGTTCCATCATCAGTGTTTACATAAACACGACCATTGGTGTAGTCCAAAGAAATTGATCCTCGAGGACCGCTAATGACCCCGTTTGGACTTCCACTATATGAAAAGATAATCACGTCATCTGTACCGTCGTTCATGCTGATGAATCCACCATTGCTGGCCACAGCTGATCGAGTTAGATTCAAAACATCACCACTGGTTAGCGATGTGGCAGAAATATTAAAAACGTTTCCAGTATTTAAAGAGTTGGCGTCAATGTCAATTGCATCAGCCGTCGTATTCAAGCTGGTCAGATCCAAACCGTCAGTTGTGGTTGCACTTAGAGCGATCCCTAGATCAGAGCTAGCAAGATCAAGCACAGCAACTGAATCACCAATATCAATATCATCAGACCCTGTTCCACCGGTACCAATCTTAATCGTATCTGCACCTGTGCCTGTACCGATATTAATCGCTCTGGCTAAAGCTCCGGTAGCTCCAAGATTGAGTGTGGTTACGGCGGTTGTTCCAATGTTAACTGTAGTGGCTGTATCATCTCCAAGATCAAGAATACCCGCAGCGTTAGTATCAAGCCCAACTCCAGCAGCAACCTCAATCGCTCCTGTGGCCAAGACATCGAAGTTGGTGTAGTTGATCAAACCGGTAGTACCAACAAGATCATTGGCACCAAGACTGATTGCAGTAGCAATATCTGTATCTGTAAGATCTATGGCGGTTCCAAGTGCAGCATCCGGAGTAATAGACAAAGCACCAGTGGCTAGAAGCGCGATGTTGTGAGCTGTTAGAATCAAATCCTCACCAGCAGCATCGCCTGATGCAACATCTATAGTAATTGAATCACCGGCTGTGCCCTGGGTAACAGAACCATCAGCATATGTAGTTGCGTCCCCGGCTATAAAAGATCCGTCAGAATATATATTTCCTTCAACACCGAGTAGATCACCAACAAAAAGGTCATTGTTGCCAGCCAAAGAAAAGCCAGCATTACCTAAAGTCTCGGCCACATCAGAACCAATAATCACTGCTGCATCATCTTCGTAAGTTCCATTAGTACCGGATTCAAATAACTGCAGGGTGGCTGAATCAATACCATCCAAAGTGTCGGCATTCAAAGCATACGGCGCAGCCACGATCTGTTTACGCGGAGTCAAAGTTTCAGTACCGATCTGAACTTCAAGATAAACACCGGCGTTGTCAGCAAACGTAGAATCACTGATGGACGCATAGCCGTCACCAGTGTCGCCTAAGTTTTCTGAAAACAAACCAGTGGTCAAAGTAACTGACTGGTTGGCATTGGTTGAACAATCAGAGGCATCATTTGACCAAAGACAGGTTCCTCCTGCCAAAGAGTCATAGAAACGGAACTGCATGTTCAAAGAAGCGTCGCCAACCGGATTTGCATTAGCATCAAGTAATCGACCTTGATAAGAAATGATGTTTGGTGGACTAACCGCTTGCGAAGTTTTGATCAAAGGAATCAAGAGAAATACAAACCCAACCAAGACGATGAAAATGGTCGCATATTTTGAAACTTTATTGTACCTGTCCTCCTGATACATATTATTTTTTATTTGTTTCTAAACGAACATCAATCGAGACATCAGTTGGTTCCTTTTTGTCTTTCAAATCAATTGGTCGATATTCAAATGGTTGATATCCTTGATGTTCGTAACGTGTGTAATACTCGTTTGGTCCGACCAAGAAAGAGTATCGCCCTTTACGATCAGTAATGGCTGTTTCTAAAAGTTTGTTGTACTTTGGTTCAAAAATGCGAACTACTGTATTAGATAATGGTTGGCCATTCTTTTCGTCATAAACAATTCCCCAACCTTTTGGCTTGTGAACTTTTGTTAAATGAGTGACAAGCAAATATATGACTACCTGGGCAACAGCCACACTGACTGTAAAAATCGATGGAATGATCAAACAGACAAAAGCAGCAAACAACACTCCAACAACAGCTGCATATTTCTGAATCGTGCGAAAAATATTTATCAGTCTAACTCGTTTTGGGGTATTCAGTCTGGTTGCCCCCTCAGGCATCATTGGCACATTGGCAGCAATTGTCGCTCCGTGTTCAGAAACATCAATTGTTTCACCGTGATATACATCAAAGTAATGACCGTCATCTTTAACTCCATGCAAATACTGATGAGGAAAGACAAACCCTGGTTTAACCACCTGGATACGATAGGTTCCTTTATCAGCCAAGAAGAAATATCGACCTTCTTTATCAGTCACTCGAGTTTGCAATAAACGACCACCGCTTGGATGCACTCCGACAACGGGTTCATCCGGCAACTGATACAAACGAACAACAACTAACCCAATCGATATTTTAGTCACCGCGTTATATACTATTCCCCAACCCTTGCGCTTACGTCGCCAGAAAAACAGTAATGGCGCTGTGAATAAATATTGCAAGAATGGTAAAAGGTTAAAGAACATGGCCATTAGACCCAAACTAACGGCACTGGCAACTATCATAACCGGCACGGCAATTTCAGCACTTTCCACAACCCCTGGTATTTCACGAATTTCCTTAAGAACAAAACCGATTTGATCACCAAGCATTCCAATTACTTCAGTTGCCCGATCAAAGATTGGTTCGTCTGAGACAATCACTGCAATCACCTCTTCAAGCGGAGGAGGTAAAAGTTGTAATTCAATTTCTGGATTTACAACCCCGGTGATGACAAAGGCAATATCAGTTTCAACCTGATCATAACCTCCCTTTTCAGCAACAACGTAGTAATCGCCTGTTGGCACATACCAAGCAAAACTTCCATCAGCAGGTGTGGTCAACGGATTGAGTTGCCCATATTCTGAGGCATCCCATACTTGCCAAATTCCATTTACATTGGAAAAGAGTGTCACTGTTGAGTCGCCAACGCGCTCAGCTTCACCTTCAATCATTTCAAAGGTGTAGCCAAAAGAGTTGACAATTGCGGTGTATTCAAGACGTTCTCCAGAATCATCAAGGTAATAGACTGTTATAGATATATAGTAGGTGTCTGACTGAGTAGGTGTAAAAACATCAGCAAAATATTCACCACTCTGTTCTGGGTCAGCCGCTAGTAAATACAGATCATTACCGATTACTAATTCAATGTGATCGATACTTTGAGAAATATTAGAAACGTCTAAGCGAACCTGTAATTCTGTGCCAGCTAATAAATTAATCAGGCCATTTGCTGGAATCAGTTCAAGCCGATTCTTGGCCACCCAGAATTCCACATCCGGTTCTTCAATACCATCTGCAGGCTGTTCGAAGTCTGGACAATCAACTGGACAAAAATTATAATCTTCGCCCTGACCACACACACCGTCTCCACAGTAGGCATCTTGATCATCCGGCATTTCGTCAGGCAACGACTCATCCTCCGGTGCTTCATCCGGTGGAACATCCTCCTCACCTTCATCTCCTTCTTGATTATCATCTTCTTCATCTTCATCTTCATCTTCATCTTCTTCGTCAGTGGCATGCGGCATACCAAATCCCAAAGCGCCTGATGAGAATTGGCCGGCTAGGTCGTAAGCAAAGACTGCATAATAATAAGAGATTCCATTCACTAACCCAAGATGTAGATAGCTTTCAGCCAAACCATTAAAAATTGGAGTTCCATCATAACGGCTGATTGGATAACCATCTGTCTTGTAAACAATGTAAATACCATTAAGATCAGCATCCGCTGGATTACTCCAGGTCAGTTGATTTTGAGCATCACCGGCAACAACAGATAAATTACTTACATTGGCTGGAGGATCATCGGCTAAAGTTGTAAAGGTCTGATCAGTTGATGTAGCGACATTTCCAAAACCATCAGTTGAACTAACTATGAAATGATATTCTGTATCATCATCAAGCGAAAGCAAGATTAGTGAATGTTCAGTGGACAAAGCATCGTCATCAATTTCGCTACCATATGTTTCATCTATTCCATAACTAACACTGCTATCGGTCAGCTCATCTGTTTCCCAAGTCACTCGAGCTGAACTAGTAGTAATATCAACCACTTCTATATTAGACAGTATCGGCGCAGTAGTATCAGTTGTTGTGAATGAATAACCACTTGAAGTTCCTTGATTACCATTGTTATCGGACGAACGAACCTGAAAATAATGTAAAGTTCCAGGTGTCAATCCTGATAAAGTCAGAGCATGATTTATCTGAAAAGTTCCATCTGACTCAGTACCGATCTCATATGACTCAGTCAGGCCGTAGTCAACATTGCTGTTGGCTTGCTCATCAGTATCCCAAATAACCCAAGCCGAAGTGTCACCAAGGACAACAACTTGAATGTTGGAAATAATTGGTGGTGTTATGTCACCAGGGTCAGGACCAGGTCCACCTGGACCACCGGGGCCTCCTCCTCCAGGAACAGTTAAAGACACCCCCAAAGCGCCCATGGTTACTATTGGTAGCCAAACTGAACCAGAATCACCAAAAGTTCCACTAAGACGAATCTGAAAAGTTGCAGTAGACGAGGGGTTGGTTATTTGATTCGTGCCTGTACCAGAAGCGGTTGCGTTTGTCCCGATCTCAACTGTTACTTCACTGGCTGTCGCGATTGCTCCACCATCACCAATACAGATAGTGATTGTCACCACATCAGCAGCAATACTGACCGAAGCTTCTTCGGTGCCTGTACAGTCACTAGCTGTTGTTAGATCAACCCCATCATCCTCAATATCAATATCATCTTCGATAATAGACGACGTATCAAATGAAGCATCAAAGGTGACCAGCATGGTATCACCTTCAGCTACTCCGCTTGGTGTTGTAAAGATCAAGGTGTGGTCGGCTGCTGTACTTACTTCTTGGCTCGTTGGATTACCAACCAAACTTGTCAGAGTGGCTGCGGAAACTGGAACAGCCGCAACAATTGCCGTAAGCATTACTGCAATTATTACAATGATCCAATTTTTAAGTCCTCCAAACACACAAATTTGTTATTTTAATTAAACTTTTTTTCTTAAATTAATTTTGATTCGACTGATTAACAACATCAGTACTGCGATAAAGACTGCCACTAGACCTAGGTGCCATGGAATAATCCAGAAAGTTATAGACGAAGTTAATGGTTCTGAGTTGTCGTTATAGTGCAACTCCAGTTCTGCGGTATATCGACCAAGTCCAAAATTATTCCACTCATTTTTTATCTCTTCAAAGAACCCTTTTTTTTCTGATACAACTCGTAACCACTGAGCATCAAATTGTCTACTACTGCCTGGTAGAATTCGACCGTTCTCCAAATTCAGATCCAAAGTGGCCATCTTGGCGCCAAACGTATCATTAATAGTGATCGTGCCTTGTGGTTTTATATGCACATCACCTTGATTCTGAATTCGCACTTGAAACAATGTTGGTAATCGATTGACCCATTTTGGTCCAATGAAATCGATGAGGTTGGCCTGAACTGTTGCCGACCCTTGAACGTTTAACAAGACCAATGAAGCAACTTGTGTCGAAATATTTACATTATCTTGTTCAGATACTCCTGCGACCGAAGCAATGATTGCAGCGTAATGCCCACCGGCACTAGCATCATTTGGCACAGCAATGCTGATAGTCATTGTCGACACTTGTCCGGATGCAACCTCAATCTGATTTTCAGGAAAAGCAATCCATTCTGGAAGTCCACTATGATCCTGATCATATGGAACAAATAGTGGCGAACCTTGTTCATCTCCGGCTTCAAATTTCAAAGTACTTAAATTGTAAATCTCTGTTTGACTGCTGGTATTGATAAAACCAATCTCTTGTTCAATTACCTGACCGGCTTGCACATCTGATTCGATCATCGCCGGTGCCAAAGCCATGGCTGATGCTGATTTTACAGATGCAATCATCAGTAAAATCATCCAAATGGCAATTGTCGATTTTTGAAATAATTTCATACTAATAATTTCCAGAGACGATTATTGTCAGATTATGCGAATATGTTCCATTAATTGATGTTGATGCAGTGGCTGCTTTGATTGTTAACAAGTCACGACTAGAAAAAGCAGCACTTGAGCGTGAACCAACTTCTTGGAATGAACTGGTAATGGCCGTGTCCTGGGTATCAAAAGTTGAGTTTGATAATGACTGGTCTGAAGATCGTGCACCATATTCCTCACTCCCAGCAGTAACAGAGCCGTCACTGACATCATCAATATCATTCACACCACTGCTTAAGTTTGCATCTTCAATCACAGAAACAGTGTAACCTCCGTCCACATCTACATTCACTTCCCAACCAATGACTGATTGAGCCAGACTATTTTCATTTACACTCCCGAAATTAATCGATGTTGCATTCATCAAGTATAGATAATCACCGCTTCCGTCAATTGAGATAACAGCTCCACCTGTATCTAAAGTATCTAAAGTTATGTCATTTCCAGAGATCCCTGTTATTTCACCAACTCCTGCTACCTGACTTGCACCAAAATCCTGAATTAAGGCTACTTTTTGTCCGCTAGAGAAACTAGAGCTGTCCGATACGGTTATGGTGGTTCCAGATAAGGCTGTTGCGTTCGTGGTTGTTGATGACTGGGCAAAAAGTTCAAAAGCAATTATCTTGTCAAAGATTCCACCCCTGTAACCGGCATCGATTAAATATGAATCACTTGTTGATCGTCCCGAGCCGTTATCACCAAGCGTATCGCGCAATTGATAGCTTGCTGACGAAGAGGTGTCTGATCCGCCTAACCCAACAGAATCCCAACGTATCTCATAGTTGGTTGAGCTCATGGCTGCAAAACTTGAATTTGCAAGCACAAATAAAGTTAGACAAATAAAAACCGCGCAGGTAGCACGCATATGTCAATCACCCATCAGTAATTTACAAATATATTATACCATGAATAACAAATTTCGTCAATCGTAATATATAGCTAGATTTAGCAAAAATAATAAGTATTTTATACACATTTTCAATCATAATTCCAAATATACTTAAGCTTATTCATGAATTTAACATACTTATCCACAGTTTTAGCCTTTGTCTACTCTTGTGTGGACATATATGTTTATGATATACTAGTACTGTTCCTTGGGAAACAAAACCAAACGGAGAATATCAATGCACCTTTTAGAAGCCAGGGTAGGGCAAAAAGTCAAAACAACACAAGCCCTTGGGCCTGATGTGCCACTCGGGGTTTCCATTCTTTGGTGTCGTTCTTTCAAAATTGACGAAGAAGCCACAGTTTCTGAGATCAATAATGACTCAGTATTAATCATTACAGGCAATGGGTCTGGTTGTGATCCTGAAAACAAGTACCTTCGTGTTTACTCAACCGAAAATGGAGATCTACCCCAACTCGAATTAGCAACCTAAAAACCGCATTTCTGCGGTTTCTTTTTTTTGGTTTTGAACTTAATCCATTATTCTCAACAATGAATCTAAAACCTCTGGTAATTCCATACAATTATCACTAGGCCCTGAAAAGTGTCCTGGTCCTTGTAAAATTATAATTTCAGATCCAAGCTTATCCTTAAAATCGTATTGGTTATCTAAAGGTACAAATGGATCAGATTCTGAAAATATGGCCACACTCTGTTTCATATGTTCTTTAACCGCATTTAAATCAGTTGGTGTCTCTAACCACTCTTTTACAACACTTTTCTCTATGGGGTCATCCTCAATGTTTGTTAAGTGCTTAAAATATCCTGCCACAAATACAGCCCCGCCTATTTGGGTCTCTTCAGGTAAGCCTTGTAGAAATCGAGCAATAGCCTGGACTCCTATGCTATGTCCTACAAAGTAAGTGTTTTCATCAGTCTGACCAACTGCCTCAGTAATGGCTGGAATCCACTTATTTATTCTTGGCTCATTTGCATTCGGCATCACTGGCACAATAACTTCATGACCACGGCTTTCAAGCTCATTCTTGAGCCATGGAAACCAGCCCTCTTCAGGGAATCCATCCCAGCCGTGAATTATAATTACTTTATTTGGCATAAATATATTTTTTTATTTCCGGCTTACCAGCCTTCGCTTCATCAACAGAATATCCTGATGAAGCGAAGGCTGGTGCTCCTGGTAGGAATCGAACCTACAACTAATCCTTAGGACGGATTTGTTATATCCATTTAACTACAGAAGCGTTTTATTATGTGTCGTAAAATTAACTTATCCACAGGTGGGGTCAGACCCCGGTTGGGGATAAAATCATGATATACTGATAATACTAATTATATCTAATACCAACCAACATGGAAACCCTATCATACATTCTTGTTTTATTGGCAATTATTATAATTGTCTCTTTAATAATGGTTTATAGAAAAATTTCTGATCTTCGTGATACCCAATTGAAAGACACGGATTCAAAAGCCTTTGAAATGTTAAATCAAAACATGCAAGGTTTACAGGGTAGACTGGACAAAACAACTGAATCTCTTAACGAACGATTAGACAATGCAGCAAAAATTATTGGAGCAGTGAATAGGGAACTTGGATCAATGTCAGAAATTGGAAGATCAATTAAAGATTTTCAAGCACTTCTTACTTCCCCAAAACTCAGAGGCAATCTTGGAGAGCAGATATTGTACGACACATTATCTCAGACCTTACCAAGCTCTCATTATGAAACACAATATAAATTCAAAGAAGGGCAGACAGTTGATGCAGTAGTTCGAACAACCAATGGCATCATCTGTATCGACGCCAAGTTTCCAATGGAAAATTTCATTCAAATGTCCAAAGCAACAACTGATTCTGACCGATCAATTAAGCTTAAAGACTTTGTTCGACAGGTCAAAAAACACATTGATGATATTCAAAGAAAGTATATTCTGCCAGCTGAAGGAACCCTTGAATACGCTGTTATGTATGTTCCATCTGAGAAAGTTTTTTACGAAATCGTTATGGATTCAGAAGAGCTTCTGCAATATTCCCATGACCGCAATATCCTTCTTGTGTCGCCAAATACTTTTTTATATTATCTTAGAACGGTGCTAATTGGACTGGAGCGAGCAAAGATTGAAGAGGAAACCGGGCGTATCATCGAACTCCTGAAAACCATTCAAAACGAGAATGTTAAATTTGGTGAAGGTTTGGCCTTAGTAAATCGACACATGACTAACGCTAAGAATGCTTTAGATTCAACCAACAACCAATACGATCGCTTTTCCAATAAAATCGATCAGGTCAAACTGCTTGGGGGAGTGAAGGTTAAAAAAGACTTGACGGATTCGGTCTAATCAGCTAGAATTCCATCGTCTCAAGTTAAACAATCATGCTCAGATTAAGTATACTATGCCAATTCTAAAACAAGCTAAAAAAGCATTACGACAAAGTGAAAAACGAGCGGCGAGAAATAAAATCGTTAAGGATGAAATAAGTTCAAACAAGCGATATTTTCGAAAAGCCATCGAAGCCAATGATGCAACTAAAGCAGAAGAGCTTTATCACAAAATCGGTAAAATGATTGATAAGGC
>JBDRNK010000064.1:0-3167 GCA_043811105.1 Candidatus Uhrbacteria bacterium | reverse complement strand
TTCTTCTGCATCCTCATCAGGCTCAATCTTATAAATAATTGGAACAATGTCATTGACCTCGTTAGTGGTGTAAAACTCCCAATCATAACTATCAATTTCCGGACCCTCGGCAATTCCGTCAGCATCTCCATCAAGCGAATTAGCACAAGTGTCCACAACTCCGTCATATGGGAACCCAGCCGCCATTGGTGGTTCATCACTTAATGTCGCTGCACTGGCTTCAGTTAATATATAAGAATTACCTGGTAAACAATAAATCGTGTCTCCGCAAGGATCTTCACCACAAGAATCAAAAGTCACAAACTCAACGGTTTTATATCCGTTGGAAATCATCCAGGTACCGTCCACGGTTGTATATGTGTCCTGAAGCGCAGATTCCTGAACCAAGATGTTCGTAAAGTCAGGCGTTTCGTCACCTGCTATATATACACCGGTAGATGAAGTCGGATCAACTGCCTCACTAAAATTAATTTGAACAACAATGTTGCGATCTCGTGTACTCTCATCTGGCGGACCAACACTGGTTATATATGGTGGTGTTGAATCAATCTCAGTTGATACCTCAAAAGACCAAACGTAGCCTTCATCATTAAAGCCGGTAAATGCTTGTGTGCCATCCTCAAGCGTAATGCCTGGTAGCAAAGCTACAGAATAATCCACTTCCTCAAGCGAACTACCAAGATATTCAACCGGGTTAAAGACCCAAATTTTCTGATCCCAGGTCGTGGCCGCAACTACGCCTTCAGAAGGTAAAGCTGCTTCAACCCCATCAAGAATCGGATAAATCTTTAGGAAATCAACGTTAATATACCAGCTATCATCAGATGGATCTACTGTGTCAGCACCGGTGATCTGATTTGCCATATCAGCAAACGATTCAATTTTAATAGCTTCTTTAAAGGTAATCATAATATTAGTGTTTCTAGCGATATCTGTGGCATTACGCAATGGCCAGTGGTCCTCAATAATTCCTGAACCAAGTGAACCGGAAAGTACTTCAATTCCGGGTTGCGGTGATGATCCGATCTCTCCCAAAAGCCCGGCACGAAGTAAAACACTTATAATAAATGAAACGATAGCATAAGAAGCCAGGATGATTGCCAAACCGATAACACCATTTTTCAAAACATCTTTAGCTTTGGTTATTTTATCTGGCTCACCTTTTGAGGTCATGAACAGGAAACCGCCATAAACAATCAGGCCAAGAAAAACCACTCCAACCAAAGCAATGGCGTAACGAATAATACTGGCAATTATGTAGCGAATATCAGCCTGTCCAAGCCGAACAGAATCAGAAAATTGCTCAAAATCCGTTTGAGCTAAAGCTTCAGGAACAAAAAAAACAGCAACAAAAATTGCCACCACGCCAATCGTGGCGATAATATTGAATCGCTTTTTTTTGTTTAAAAACTCAAACATGGAGTTCAAATAGTTGTGGCTCTATTTTACCTTAAAAACAAAAAAAAGCCTATGTGGATAGAGTGGAAACCTGACAAACAGAAGCCTGGCGTTAATCTGTTAGATTCTCAAGCATAGCCAGCCCGGCAGCTGCCGGGCTGGCCATTTTAAAGGACGAAGATATCCTTTTTGTGAAGACATGTGGAGCTGGACCCACTACCCAATGATCAGGATGATAATAATAGGTTGTGGTCCAGCGGAACTCGAACGAGGCCAGAAACCATTCTTACAGGACAAACTCTGGCCTGGCCGAGTGCTCTGAACAAAAAGGATGTCTGAGTCCCTATGGCTGACCCGGCAGCTGCCGGGCTGGCCTTAAATCAAAATGGAACCCTAAAGGGTTCCGCTACGTTTATTATCTATTGTCTTTTGTTTATCTAACCTAACAACCTCTCAACCATTTGCTTGACTTCCCCACCATCGGCTTTGCCAACAACTTTTCCCATTACCGCACCCATTACTTTCCCCATATCTCCTTTACCAACAGCACCGGTTTCTTCAATCACACTTTTTACAATTGTTTCTAATTCATCAGAACCCATACCCTTTGGCTGGTACTCTACCAAAATCTCTAACTCAGCCTTTGCTTTATCAACCAAATCAGATCGACCACCTTGTTCAAAAGCAACTAATGAATCTTTAAGCTGTTTTACCTGTGTTCGAATGGTGGCCAGAACATCTTCATCTTTAAGTTCACAACGCATTTCAATCTTCTTATTCTTCAATGCAGCCAAAAGCAAGCGTAGTGTTGAAACTCGCTGCTCATTCCGATCCTTAAGAGATTGTTTCAGATCGGCATCTATATTTTCAAACAGAGACATAGTTTAACGGCGTCGCTTACCTCGTCGGGTATCTTCAGGTAACTTTCCTATTCGTTCTAAATAATCACGCTTATTAGAAATATGCATTCGACGTAAAGCTGAAGCTTTTAATGCGTTCTTGCTTTTTGTTCGAGTGTTATAACGAATCTTGCGTGCCTCAAGCAAGCGTCCACCTTGCTGAATTCGTCGAGTAAATCGACGTAGCAAGCTTTCAAAACTTTCTCCTTTTTTGCGTTTTACTTCTGCCATAGTGTGCTGATATTAGCTTACTCGTCCTGGTCTGTCAACCCTGGGTCAACCAAAGGATCAACCTTAACCACGGTTTGTTCAGCTAATTTTTTCTTTAACAAATCAATTACTTTTTTTGCATCAACAATTTCCTGTGAACCAGATTCCATGTCTCTGATAATAATAGTATCATCCAAAACCTCTTTTTGGCCTAAAATAAGAGTAAATGCCACATCAAGCTTATTAGCTAATTCAAGCTGTGAAGTTAAGGCTCCCTTACCAAAAGCTTCTGATACTCGAATATCTGATTGCCGTAGCTCTTCAAAAACCTTTAAACCTCGACGTCGAGCTGCATCTCCAAGTTGTGCAAAAAATACTTGCGGTTGAAATAATTTCGGAACCTTGACTTCTGCATCGCGCATAGCCGTAATAACCCGTTCCATGCCCACAGCAAAACCGCACCCAGCTGTTTCTTCTCGTCCACCAAGTAACTCAATCAGACCATCATACCGACCGCCGCCGCCAAGAGCACTTTGTGACTTTTCTTCATCATCACTAACCACAAACACCTCAAAAACGGTTCGGTTGTAATAATCAAGCCCGCGGACTAGTAATGGATTAAGCTGATATGGGACCTCGGCTTCATCTAAAAACTCGAGT
>JBDRNK010000063.1:0-9613 GCA_043811105.1 Candidatus Uhrbacteria bacterium | reverse complement strand
TTTTAGCATGGCTTCTACTTTTTTATTGCCAACGCCTTTTTGTTGAAGATTTTGTCCTTTATAATTATATGAACAAAGAACCTGCTTCTTATCACTCAGGGCTTGATTGATTTGTTCAAGCAATGATTCTGACAAAATTGTGTAGCCATCTTTTTTTATTTCCTCTTTAAGATCAACAACAATTGTTTTCGGACAAAGAGCTAGATCTATTTCTTGAGTATCCTCAAAATCAATTTTATCTTCAACACGAGGAACAACGTTGAAGAAAACCAGTTTAGCCTTTTTAGCTCGATGCCATTGTTGAGCCAGATGTCGAGCATCATAGCGCGGATTACGATCATAGGATGCATGTTCGTCAGAGCCGGAACGAACCAAAAAAATCGTATCTAATTTTTTCGCCGGAATTAAAGCGCCAAGTCTGGTAGCGATTAAAGTTTTAGTTGTACCTTGCCGCCAGTCTTTGGCAATATCAGCCCGTTGCGGTCCGGTAGCTTGGCTATCAAGGGTAGCTAGATTATTTTGATGTTTAGCAATTGTTGCAGTCAGCATTCGAACATCGTGGAGATGTGGGGCAAGAATTAACTGTTGTTGCTTAGGCTTGGCGGCGCGCAGGTATGTGGCAATGATTGCAGACGCTTGAACCAGATCACTGGTTTCAACAAAACATCGATCAGAAGCCATGATTCTTTGAACTGAATTGGTGATATGGTTGATTTCTGATTGGCGTACTTTGTTGCTAATTAATTCCAGTGAAGCCTGTTTTGCTGGTGAAGCTTTTTTTCGTTCCGGACGAAAAACCGCATCAAGCACCGTCGCTGTTGATTGAATCAGTTCGCAGGCCAAATTTTCATAGATACTCAACTCTTGATCCGAAAGAAAATTTAAATCAAGCACTTGGTTGATTGGCTGTAATTTTTCATGCTCAGAAACATCTTTTACCCGAGCAACGATTGCCCGCAATGCCTGATTCCGGAAAGTTATCCGAACCAAACTTCCGCGTACAACTTGCAGGCCATCCGGAATTTGGTAATCAAAAAAGGCCAACCTCCTGGGAAGCCTTTTTAATACATAAACTTCAGCAATCATAAATTGAATTTAGCGGTCAGGTAGCCAACACCCAGCGGTGCTTCGTAGCTTAAAATTTTTGTGTTTATGTTTTGTTTATCTAGAATACCAAAAAGAACAAGTAATGCCCGATAACAACATTGAGCTGCAGCTTCAACAACCTCCGGTTTGATTTTAATCAATCCGGCAGCATTATTTGTTGCCAATATTTCTTGAATCTTTTTATCAAAAATTTCACCTTCACTATGAAAACCGGCTGGTGATTCATTTGTCAGGGCGTGTGAAAGGTCTCCGGCGGCAATCACGGCTATTCGTTTTGTACTGCTGATGATTGTTTCTTTTAAAGCCTGACCAAAAGCAAAATGTTCTTTTGCATTAAGCAATGACGGCGACACAGGTACAATTTTGATTTGATCAAACTTTTCAGTTAAGAGCATCAAAGGAACACTGACTCCATAATCAAGAATTTCATCCGGATGAAGAGTAAAAGGAATTTCAGCTTTTCGCAACTGACGTTGAAAAGTGTCGATCAGAGCAAAATCAGGTTGATAGGTTTTTTCAGCCCCAAGATCTCCAAGCTTACTCAAGTCGGTTTTGAAAACATCATTCAACTGAATTGAAAAGGCATTTGGATAAAATTTACTATGTCCGGAGACAAGGACAATTGTATCAGGTCTGGACAAATATAATTCTTCAGCCAAACTGTTCATTGATGCAGCGGTTTCAGAGATTGTTTCCAAATTATCCTTACCAATTGTCGATATAAGTAACGGGGTGTGCGGTGTAAAGGCAGCGAATACAAGCATAGAGAAAGTTTCAGGGGTTAAATGTTGTCGATTCAATATCTGACTCTGTGTTCATATAAATCGTTTCTCCCAAAGCGTGTAGTTCCAGTGTTTTATCATCTGTTAAAACAATGTTCTCCCATTTCCAACCCAAACCAAGGAAGACTTCTTCACTTGGGATTGGTCGACGTTCGCCTTCAGAAACTACATAAACATCGGGGTCTGACCCTTTGATCAAAGTACCATCAAAGAACTTTATCGGATCACCGGTTGTTAATTGATCAAGCTCTTCAGGGGTTTTAGGTATAATCGGCCAGGCAGTAAAGCGGTTGTTCAAAATATCACGCGACATTAAAGGTTGTTTGATTCCATTTTCAACAAAGTAAACCCCACCGGTTGTTTTATTTTGAAGCAATGTGCCTTGAGGAAAAGCAGATTCTTCTGTGATCGCCTCGCCTTCAGAGTAGGCACCAAGATCTTCCCAGCTGACAGCAATTACCTCGTCCGGATTGAAGCCAACGGCCCGAAAAGCTTCTTGAGAAGCTATCGGTCTGATTGTTTCGTCAACCAACAAATAAATTCCACCGGCCGGAGTTTGAAGCAAGGAATAGTTGGCGTGAGAAATCGGCGTGCCATCAGCGTACGTTTGAAGAACGGTTGGATCAACTGGAATAATCAGGTTAGGGTTGTAGCGAGAATAAAGGGCGGTTTGCGAAGTGATCGGTCGCTTTTCATCAAATTGAATTAAGTAAACTCCGCCGGTAGTGTTGTCTTGAAGCAAGGTTCCGGACGGATAATAAATTCCAAAGTAACGATTCCAAATAGTAACGAAAAGCTCATTTCCATGAAGGTGTGGAGTGTAGGTGTAAAGTGCGGCTGTGGCTGCGTTGGCAAAGGTAACATAAGTATCATCGATTTCTGCAGTGATACCAGGACCAAAACCCATGACGGTTTCGCCGTCTTCTTCAATATCTTGAAGATAGCCTTCGTTCAACTGCATAGCTGCCGAGTTGAGTTGTTTAGAAATTCCGCTCCAACGTTGAATGTTGGGATCATCATGAGTGCAATCATCACAAACCCCATAGCCCATTGCCCAGTTTAATTGGTCTTGTGACGGGGTTGTATCTTCTACCAGACTTTGTTCCTTTTGTAACATGACCAAAAGCACTTTCGGACTAATACCACGCATCTGAGCTGTCCACCAAATAATGTCAGCTATATGTCGCGTTCGGCCGTCAATGTCTTCGGTAAAATAATTTGCCAAACCACCTTTGTTCAAAATGCGTTGAATGTCGTTTCGATCCATGGAAAAGATATCAGTCAGTTCATGATCGCTTAAAATACAATTAGGATTAAAACCACTGCTTGCTAATGCATTAGACAGTGGCGAAAGCGCTATAATTAGTGCGATTGAGGCAATAAGTATTTGTTTCATATTGTATAAATGCTAGCAGATTTTTGTCTTTCTGACCAGTTGACATATTTGGTTTTGTGTGTCAGGATAAGATCGAACCTGAACCGGAGGCAATATGGGATACCATGTTACCGTGGTTGGATATGAACAGATTGACAGCTATGTTCGGCAGGATGTGCCTGAGGGACAAGCCAGACACCTGGCACAGGACGTTCACTTGGATCCGAAAATAAGGGCGATTTCAATTCTGGAAGATGGAATACGTACGGTTTTCAATGCCATGCGACCTAGACAGGGCATGTCAATGAAAATCAGTGTTGACGATCTGCGAAAGCAGACCGGACCGCCGATCGAGCGAGTCGGTCGGAACCTGGACCGAGCTGGTTACAAGAAAACGGAGGTTTGATCATGATCGATTTCACCCGCAATGATATTGGACTGATCGTTCTGATCGTCTCTATCAGTCAGCTGGCCGGCGTGTACTTGAGCAGTAGCTTGTACGGACAAAGGTCCGAGGTCTACTCACCGTTTGGAACAAAGAAAGACAACCCCCTGCACAAGATGCTGTCTTGGTTCTTGACCGGATGGGAAGTACCGAACTGGATTGCCATTCCTCTGTTCGTGATTCATGTCATAATGGTTATGACGATTACGACCAGTATGATATTGAGCACCATGTTTGCCTTTGATCAGCATGTCTTGTTCCTGATCATAACACTGCCGTTCGTGGTCAGTTCAGTCGTTGTATTCTGGATTTTGCGTCCGCCGCCGAAAATTGGTAGCAAATGAAATTCACCATGTTCATTGAGCATTACGGATTTGAAGATTGGGACAAACTCGCACAAGTTTCGGCAGAGGATGTGGATAGGTACATTGAGCGGGCACGGCAAGATCCTACAGTGAGCATGATCCAGGTCTGGGAACGAATCACAGACAGCGTGGTCTTTCAAGCAACTCGACCGACATGGACAGGGAGACGCGAGTTGATTGAGGAGATCGATTTTTACCATCCAGTGCATCTGGCTGAGATCATCCCTCTGCGACGTCAAGAACTTGCCGACGACGATTTGGAGCTGGTCGAAGAAAACGATAAATGTTCTGGAGGATGTTGATCCTTTAGAGAAAGGGAAGGTAAAGATGGAAACGGTTTTGGTCAGTGTTGTGGTGATCCCGGTCTGCTTTCTATCCGGCTGGTATGTCTACTGTCATCTTTACGGTGTAAACAACGTTCTTGGCAACACCGTTGGCTACCCCGGTGACAACCCGATGATCAACGGGTTGCGTAAGTTCCTGTTCAGTTACCCTGATCTGTTGGCCAGTCGTTGGGTGATCATTCCGCTCTTTCTGATACATCTGGTTTTTCTCGGGACAGCTATGCTGGTAACCATTGCTACGCTGTTCATGAGTCTGACTGAAAGTGGCTGTATCTGGATCATGGCTCTGCCATACGTGATCGGTGCTGGATTGCGCTACATGCTACATCGCCGAAACCTGTCCAAGCAACAGGGACGAAGATATTAAAAACCCCGCAACGCGACACGGCGTGCGGGATTTTTTTGTTTAGTTTTCTCAGGGAACTTGTTCCCGTTGTGATAAAACCCCAACAAGTTGGGTAAGAAAAACTTTAGGAAATAATTATCTGCCCGTCCTTGGCATCAATCTTGATTTTTGCTTCTTCTTCAATCTTACCAGAGATAATCTTCTTGGCCAGCTCATCCAGTATATCGGTTTGGATAACTCGTTTCAACGGCCGAGCTCCATATGATGGATCATAACCCTTTTCAGCAAGAAGTTTTTTGGCCTCATCCGTGATCTTGATTTTGATTTTACGTCGCACTAGTAATCGTTTAGCAACTCGTTCAAGTTGCAACTCAACGATGTGTTTAATATTGTCTTCAGACAATGAATGGAAGATAGTAATTTCATCTAATCGGTTCAAGAATTCAGGACGGAAGTGTTCAGAAAGCATGCTCATCACCCGTTCACGCATAAGCTCTTCGTTGTGTTCTGGAGAGTCACTGCGATCAGACTCAAATCCCAGTTTTCCACCACCCTTAGTCGTCATTTCTAAAATTGCATCAGAGCCAATGTTCGAAGTCATAATTATTACGGTATTTTTGAAGTTGACTTTTCGGCCTTTAGCATCAGTCAAATGTCCCTCATCTAGAATCTGAAGCAACATGTTAAATGCATCAGGGTGAGCTTTTTCAATCTCGTCAAACAAGATCACACTGTAAGGTCGACGACGAACCATTTCCGTCAGCTGTCCACCTTCTTCATAACCAACATAGCCCGGAGGTGATCCGATTATCTTTGAAGTAGCATGTTTTTCCATGTATTCAGACATGTCGATTCGAATCAAGGCGTTCTCGTCATTAAACATAAAGTCAGCCAATGTTCGAGCCAATTCAGTCTTACCAACTCCGGTCGGACCAAGAAATAGGAACGATCCGATTGGGCGACCTTCCTCGGCAATTCCGGCACGAGAGCGACGCAGGGCGTTAGAAACAGCTTCAATTGCTTCGCCTTGGCCAACAACTCGCTTAGACAGTTCATCTTCCATGCGGTTCAATTTTTCAAGTTCCGATTCCAACATTTTCGAAACCGGGATATTTGTCCAGCGTGAAACAACCATGGCCACATCTTCATCTTGAACAACTTCTTTTAATAGACCACGATCCTTTTGCAGGTGAACTAGTTCGACTTCAATTTTCTTTAGTTTCTGTTCCTGCTCTGGAATTTTGCTATAACGAATTTCAGCAACTTTTTGCAGATCACCACGACGCTCTTCAATATCAGCCATAACTCGAAGATCATCAATCACTTTTTTAATACCGCGAATATCAGTGATCTTGTCTTTTTCGTTTTTCCATTTCATTTCCAGTTCCCGAGATAGCTCATTCAGATCTGCCAACTGTTTTTCAATTTCTTTTAACCGTGCTTTAGAATCTTTATCCTCTTCCTTTTTCAAAGCCTGGCGCTCGATTTCCAAACGCATGGCATCTCGCTTGTAATGATCTAGCTCCTCTGGCATAGAATCGATTTCCATACGCAAAGCCGACGCAGCTTCGTCAATCAGGTCAACGGCTTTGTCCGGCAAGAAACGATCGGTAATATATCGAGCAGATAATTCAGCCGCAGCAATAATCGAAGAGTCAGCGATCCGAACACCGTGATGAAGTTCGTAGCGATCCTTGATTCCACGAAGGATAGCAATTGTATCTTCAATGCTTGGTTCTTCAACTAAAACCGGCTGGAAACGGCGTTCAAAAGCAGTGTCTTTTTCAATATAGCGCTGATATTCTTTCAAAGTCGTAGCACCAATAGTTCGTAACTTACCACGTGCTAAGGCTGGCTTAAGCAAGTTGGAAGCATCAAGTGAACTGCCTTCAGAAGTTCCGGTTCCAACTAGAGTGTGTAGCTCGTCAATAAATAACAGAATCTTACCATCAGAATCTTCAATCTCTTTGATCACTGCTTTTAAACGATCCTCAAACTCACCGCGATATTTTGTTCCAGCAACCATCCCACCAAGATCAAGGGCAACTAACTCTTTGTCTTTTAGAGATTCAGGCACATCACCGGAGACGATTCTTTGGGCAAGACCTTCAGCAATAGCTGTCTTACCAACACCGGCTTCACCGATCAGAACCGGATTGTTCTTGGTGCGGCGAGACAAGATCTGCATTAAACGACGGGTTTCTTTATCTCGTCCAATAATCGGATCCAATTTTTCCTGACGAGCCAATTCAGTTAGATTTAAAGAATATTTTTCCAAAGCCTGGTATTTTGATTCGGGTTCCGGAGAATCAACCTTTTGGTTTCCGCGAATTTTTTTTAAAACCTCAAGCACCTTGGCTTCAACAATACCTGATCGTTCGAGCAGGCCCTTAACGTTTTTATCAGACAACAGGCCAAGGAATAAATGTTCAGTTGAAATGTATTCGTCGTTAAACTGCTTAGCGATTTTATTGGCTGTGGCAAAAACCCGAGCCATTGGTTGAGAAAGAAAAACCTGGCCAATACCACCGCCACCACCAAACGGTTGTTGCTTTGGTAAAGTGTCCAGAATCGTATCAACTTCGCCGCGCAAGGTGGCAATGTCAAGATTCAATTTATTAAAAATTGCCACGACCACACCATCGTCCTGTGAGAGAAGGGAAGCCAGCAAGTGAATCGGTTCGATCGCTTGCTGTCCGTTTTCCGTGGCCAGGTTATGGGCAGTTTGAATGGCTTCTTGGGACTTGTGTGTGAAATTATTTGGGAGCATAGGAAGAAAATAATAAACTAAGAAAATAAGAAAATATGTACTGTGCTATTTTTGCTGGGCATTTCGGAGTTTTTCTGTTTCTGTCCAAAGCATTGATCCGATCTCTTTCGTAAATGTCATACATTTTTCATGTGTCTTTGGGCCAATGAATTTTTCATCCTTTACAAAGCCTAAAAGAAATTCAATTTCTGATAATGATCCGTAAGATATTTCAAGAAAATTTATTCGAACCAATGGTTTTCTTCGGGCATATCCTTCAACATAGTTTAACGCAATTGACAAAGCAGCACGTCTCATTTGGGACACTGTTGAATATCGTTCTTCATTAGGAAAAGCCATGGTTATTTCATAAATCAAATGTGCAAATTCATTCATTGTTTGTTTGAGTTTTATCTGAAATTCGTTCATGCTTATTTTCTTATTTTTTTATTTTCTTAGTTTCTTATTTAGCACTCGTAATTATAGAGTGCTAATCTTCTTTCGTCAAGGTGTATAAGCTTAAATTAAGCTTGCAGGTATTAGCAAAAAGGCTTATTTTCTATTATAGTATTCACTCAAATTGGAGGGGGTGTTGGCTGTCATATCGGGGTCTGACCCCCGGGGTCTGACCCCATCTGTGGATAACTAAAGAAAAAACCAGCTCAGGTGAGCTGGATTTGTGTTAGGCCCAGGGATTGTGCCCGCTGTTGATATTGTCCATGGCACGGTGGAAACGCTGGTCGCGAATGGATAGTTTCGTTGTAGCCGAGGCAGCTTTACAAACTCAGTATCTCCGAAATACTGAAATCGAACCGTGTGACTAATGATCGAAATTACGATATCACCATGGTTGCCCATGATAGCAATCTTCCATTCATCGTCGGTAGGTTCAAGACACCCTTTTGTTATCAGGGCATCATGAATGATACTGCTGAATATTCTGGTTTGATGTTCTTTCAGTGCTTTGACATACGGAGCCTCTTCTCCAGGATGTGCCAGCTGTTCAACGTTTTGACCGTAAATCTCTTTGGCTTGTGCCAGCTCTCTTGCCAGAGATTGTCTTGCTTGTTCAAGGATTCGTTTGTTTTCATCACGTACTGACTGAGTAGCCATGTAAACTCCTCTCTCTCGCCAAGCTAAGCTTATCACGATACAACCGGCCTTGACAAATTTATTAAAATAGGCTTAAATAAATTCATTGAGCAGAATGGTTCTGTTCAGAAAGGGGGAGGAATGACTACCCGACCTTGCGTTTACGTGTATTCCAAGGGAAGTGATTCGGCTTCTCGTTTGGAGACCAAGATTCGTTCAGTCGTCATTTGTGCCTACTTTGAGCATGTGGATGTCGATATCAAGTTTGTGGCTTGGGATGGCAGAACTGACACTTTGCCGGTTCACAAACAGCCAGTATTGGTTGATGCCACTCAGGTGCGAAATGAGGATCGTCCTGATAGTCGCATGTCTGAACTGTTGGTCTTTGCTGATCATTATGGTCATCTGATTTTCAAAGATAACCAACTGATAGTCAATGGCAGTTTGGTCTCAGAACGAAATGAGATCAAAACACTGCTCGACGAATTTATGCGGCGCCACCAAGTTGCATCGAGCCAGGAGTAAAAGATGCCAGTTCTCGAACATCCGATCGTAGAGATGGTTTTGATCCGAATCTGTAGTAATGCTGTTGAGCTACCAACTTCCTCAGCCCGTCCAGATTGGCAGCGGCCATTTACACGTACGGATCTGGCTAAGCTACGAGTAGTTGTTGAAGATGGTCAAGTGGTTTATTCTGATGCTCAGATCGCTCTAGTGCACAAGGATGATCTGGTTGAGTTCATCCAGGATCTGATTCGTTTGGATCAGCAGCCTGGTTCAACCAAGGAATCAACCTCTTTTGCAGTGCAATGGGTGTATCTCCAGCGTGTGGCAGGTGAGGTCATGTTTCGACTTGAGAATGACCGTACTGATGAAATCGGGAAAGTTCCGATTGTCGGTTGGGGCGATCCCGAAAAGGTCTACGATCGAGAGAAACCAGGTATTGATCCTTTGGGCGCGTTTACGAACTAGCAAGGACACTGTCCTTGCTTTTTTATCCCCAACTGG
>JBDRNK010000062.1:0-2436 GCA_043811105.1 Candidatus Uhrbacteria bacterium | reverse complement strand
CTTCTCGTCACGCTTTAGCGTGATTTATCCTGTCAAAAGGTAGCTGATCTATTGCATAGAACTTTCATGGGTCCCCTTTTTATTTGATCACAGAGAAAATAATCAGATACTGAATAGTGGATTAAGGTTATTGTATTACTTCAGCAATATTTCAGCCTTAATTTGATATACACATTTTCATTTATTAAATGAGAAGCTCAGGGCATGATCATTTAGCCAAGGGCAATGAGGATCAATATTTTGATCGATCAATTTTTGCTCCAGATTTTTAAACAAAGAAGCGACTAAATCCTGATGCTGAAAACCGTAGATGTCAACATGAATTTTATCCTTTTTCATTTGTACCTTTCCCTGAACACCCTGAATGAAATGCTTGTAGATGGACTCAGGTTTCATTGTACAGAAAGGCTTTGGAAGATTTTTTCTGAAGTTATCAACCAAATTAAATGAGACCATCTTAAGTGACAAAGACGTCTGAATGGCGTTGAGTTCGAGGGAAGGCAGTTGATCAAGGCCCAAGAAGACATTCTCGTTGAAGAGGTTTTCAATCCCCCAGCGCTTTTGGTAGATCTCCATAGCCCGGGCAGCTCGAAAGTATTTCTTGTTGGTGATCAGAGCAAAAAAAGTATCATCGCTATTACGTTTGACAAACATTTTCATTGTGCCGATAAAATCATTCAATTCCGTGACAAGTGTTGCAATGGGTTGGTTTTCGTAACGATGTTTGAATTTCTCAAAGGGAATAGCCTCCATCTCGCTGAGGCGTTTGGATGTACGCTTCACGGGTAATAGGACTTGGATGCCATGAATTTTGTCGAGTTGATCCAGAAGGCTTCCGATGAACCACTCTTTGTCGTTAACACTTAGGAAAGGGCCACCAAGGATCTCTTTGTTGGCCTCTACTAACTGAGGAGTAATCTGCGCTACTGTGGTACCTGAATAGGCAGCTTTAGCAAAAATTGGTTTTTTGCTGGTTTGATCCTGTGTATAGAAGGTTCGGATGGCTTTACCGTAAGATTTGTCCTTAGAAAGATAAGAGGCCTTCATTTCTTTTCGGGAATAGAGCTTGATAGAATGACCATCCATATTGATTACATCACCGTTGATATAGCCCAAATGGACTTGGCGTTTTCCCATGTGCTTTTGAAACTGCTCAGAACGTTCTATGGTGCTTTCTGTAAGAAAACGGTATTCGGTAGAGGCAGAGCAAATGAAAGGCAGTCCAGACAAGGCACCGAAATCCGCTTGGCTGATCGAATCAACAGAACGGATACCCTTGACATATCCAAAAATTGGCTCCCAGATGAGCTGAAGGGCTATCTTTTCGGTGGGAATTCCTGTTGTTTTACGGGCACTCAGATCTCCCAAGGCCTTGTAGAGATCAAGCTCCATAAGGTAAGGAATGAAAAAGAACCCCCCGGCATGAGTGGTTGTAAATCCTCGTTTGAGAAGTGCTTCCAGCTCTGTATGGATGGACTGCCGAGTGACCTCAATGCGCTTGGGTTTCATGGAGCTACCTAGGACCTCAATAGCCTCTGGAGTGAGCAGAGCCCTAGAGCGCTCCTTTACTTCTTTTGAAGGGATTTTTTTTTGCTGATCCCGTATTCGCTTAATATCTGAGCCACCAAGCGTGATTTTACAGGAAACCCTTCTTGATTCAGGTTGCGTGTCATTTCGTACATGTTTTTTTCTGTAGTAAGTCGTAATTGAATAATGCGTTTCTCCAACTCTGGTGTTCTCTTTGGTGCGCTTTTGGGCCCAGTTTTTTTCGGCATTAAGGCTTCGATGTTGTTCTCCAAGACAAAACGTCGGATGTCGTAATAAGATTTTCTGGTTTTGTAGTTGAATAGCTTGCAGATCTCTTCTATGGTCATATGGCTGAGTTCTGCTAAAGTGACCATCTGGATTTTCTTTTGAACCACATGATCTTTGGGGAAGATCAAGGTTCTGCCAGAGCTTGTTTTGAGGATCAAAATATTGTCTTTGACTCGTACATCTAAATCCAAAGCAATCTTCATGGTACCCTCCTTTAATAAATTGATTTTTCAGGATGATACCATTAAAAAACATAAATGTATATCTAATTAATGCACTAATAGAAAAATAATATAATAGATAGTGTTGAAATTGTCTTCGCGGATCATTTTTGACAATGCGGTTCATCTTCGTATAACCCTTTAATATCAAGGTTATTCTATTAATAGGCGCACTCATACTTATATGTATGCTGAAATATTTGCCATGATAATGAATTTTTCAAATAAGGTTAGTGCATTAATTTGATATCCAGCTAATGTTTATTGCATTTACTAATATACTGAAATTACACATAATGTTTTCTGTGTGTTTTTTGTGATTGTATAATAATTACCCAATGAATTATTGCTGGGTATTTACGAGAATCAAAATTGCCTCTGGAAAAGAGTCTTGAGGCTT
>JBDRNK010000061.1:0-8567 GCA_043811105.1 Candidatus Uhrbacteria bacterium | reverse complement strand
CAGCGAAATCGTGTTCGCTGGGATAGGTTGGTGACGGATGCCCGTGAGCCTGGAAGATCCAGGTTGACTGCATTGCTTGCCGAAGCAGGCGTTGCGCCATCTCTCGAGTATCCGCACCTTAGTGCGAGGTTCGGTTCGTCTTCCTTGTGAGAAGTCGATTCAACGGTTTGTTCCTGGTTCGAACAAGGCTATTCACCAAGTTCGTACTGTTGATGCTTTTTCACCTTTCGATGAAGTTACTTCAACACGGCTTCTGCCTTTGTTTTTCCGATGCCCTTGCACAATGCTAGGAGCTTTGACTGAAAGGACTTTTCAGTACATTGCTTTAGTCTCGCGACCTTGGTCTTAGCTACAGTCTTGCGACCAGCACCGACCAAACAAGCTTTGTACCTGGAGTAAACTTTTACCTTTTGAATTTCCACGAGCAAGCTCGCTTCTTATCTTCATCAGGTCCTCTTGTTTACCCTTATTTCGGCTCAATAAGCCTCACACCATCTTTGTCAGTGTTGTTCTGGGTTCTCTTAGGTTGCCCATAGAGAATGGCCAGCACTAACTTAGATCGGCGTGCGTTTCTCTCAGTTTTACTCTTTCGAGCTTAACTGCCCATGATTATCCTCAATGGCGGTCTCGATCCCTTTTGCCTTGGCTAATGCTTTGGCTTAAGTTCACGACTCCAACCTTGAGGATGGCCTCTTGGGGTGAGATACGGTCAGGTTTTAAGGTTAACCATTCCTTGTGTTAGCATTTCTGCTAACTTTGATCCAGCCTTTGCTTGCCCGAAGGTTTGCATTCTCTGGCTCTGGTAAACACAGTCGCAGGTTCTGACTTTTCCTGCAGTCGTGCCGTCCGTTTCGTCCACAAGCTTCCGTAGCGGTAATGCGCAGTCTACACAAGATGTAAAAACCTGTCAAACCAGGTTATCCACAGGGATCTTGTTAAGCCAATGCATTGACAAACAGGTTTATTAGTGATAGTTTAGAAAAGTATGGAGGTCGACAATAAACACAATGAAATAATGGAAGCGATCAAAGGTGTTGATCGTAGGCTTGGTGGTATGGATTCCCGCTTTGATAGTATGGAGAAGCGAACAGAAGAATCATTTCAAGATGTAAATGAGAAGATTTTTAGCTTAGCTGAACATATGGACGAACGTTTTAATAATATTGATAACCGTTTTGAGAAAGTTGATAAACGTTTTGATTTTGTTGAACGAAAAATAAACGAATTTCATGGTGATCTAACATCAATGTTGCGTAAAGGCAATAAAAAACTTTCAAAGGTTGTGGATAAGTTGCATGAAAAAAATATATTTAACCAAAGTGATCGTGATGATGTTTTGTCCATGGAGCCATTTGCATCAGTATAGTAATTGAAAGAAAACAAGGTTATTTGATCTTGTTTTATTTTTTTTTTAAAAAAAGACCCTGCACCAGACGTCGCTGTTGCGACGACGGTACAGGGCAGGCCCTGCAAGTGGGTGCAGGGGGTCGAGTACGTGTGGTCGGCCTTTGGTGGGGTCGGAACAAGGAAGTTCATCAGCAACAAAACGGCTAGAACAGCCGCAAGTGAACCGAAATGACCCACACCAAAGACCGTGGTTCAATTTTAAGTTGAGAGAGAATAATTGTCAAACCCATTGGCGAACCTAGCCAGATTGACAAAAAGATCGGTTTGGACTACAATTTGATCTCGTTCGTTCAACCAATAACCAAGGAGGCAAGAATGTCTGGGACTGATTATTATCAAGTTCTCGGTGTTGCCCGGACTGCCTCTGATGATCAGATCAAGGCAGCTTATCGGCGACAAGCTCGCAAATTTCACCCTGACGTAACAGATAACAACAAAGAGCTTGAAAAGCGCTTCAAGGAGATAACCGAGGCTTACCAGGTTCTTTCAGACCCTCAGTTGCGTCGAAGCTTTGACCATAGCTTTGATCCGGTTACTACCGTAACCAAGGCTTTTACGGTTCACGCAACCGGCCAATTGATTCTTGACCTAATGCTACCGACAACCAAAGCTTCTTCACGGCGTGGGGTTGATCTGCTTAGCGTGGTCAAGGTTGATCAAATGTTGCTCGAGCAGGGCGGGTCATTGATGATTCAGCTTCCGGTCAGACATGAAAGCCAGTCTCAGACCGAGGTATTGATTAATGTCCCGGCCAAAACTGAGCCAAACAAAATGCTCAAATTTCCCGGCTTTGGAAGCCCTGGATATAATGGCGGACAGGATGGCGACCTTTTTGTCCTTTTTCTGCCTCAAGTAAGCTAAATACACACCAGAGCAATCTGGTGTTTTTTACTTGACAAGGTCACTGTGTTAGGATACTATTATCAGTCGTTCTGCCAAACAGGCAGAATAAGCTCAGATAAGGGGTGAAACGTGTTTGATAAATCTGAATTCGTCAGTAGCTTTGGTATGTATGTAAGCGAAGGCGATGATTCGCTGCGCGAAACGACCGCCCTTCAGTTGGCTGATTTAAGGGTTGAAGATTTGAAGCTTCTGACGTCATGGAATCTGGCAGCAATTTTCTCCGGTTGTCTCGGGGTTCGAGATCACCAGTTGGTGGCCAAGCCTGGCCATCCTGTAGAAAAAATGCTCAAGGAAATCAAGTTCAAGAACGACAACGAGTTGGATTTTCTTCTATTCCAGATTCTGCAGTATCTGACTTGGGCTATTCAGCCCATGTCGGAAAAGACTGATGATCAAGAGCAATGTCTGGACGGTGATCCAGATGACGACTTGCGGGCTGAGATTCAGCCCCACCTGTACATTCCAAAAACAATACGGAGGTTGACATGACCGACCAGGGCAACCGCAGATCGCTTCAGCTTTCTGCAGATTCTTCAAGGGAGCAGGTGGCAGCGGTCTTTTCTGCTGCTTTGCACGGATCCGCACAGGAACAAGGTGGAGCCCGTGCCTTGATTCGAGCCAATCCGGAAACGGCCCTGAAGGCCCTTAACCAGCCATCAGCGGTTCGGTTGACCCTTCGAGGGGCAGCTGACATCATGGACATCAGTATCAGCGGTGAAGTTGATCGTGATCGAGCGTCAGCGTTGATCACCGAACATGTGTTGGCGGAAACGCGCACACAGTTGCTACAAGAGGGTGGTGACCTTTATATGGCCGCTGCCAGCGTCCTTCCTTTGGACGACGTGCTGACAGCGATCTTGTCTGAGGTTCGCGATGATCTGTTGACAGAGAGACGAAATATTCTCGGTCACAGGCAAAATCCTCACGACGGCATGAATTCCGAGGTCATGCTGACCCTGCTTTCCTGGGCAATGAAGCTCAAGGACCGGCCTGATTTTGAGGAATTTCTGAACACCCCGGTTGATGGTTATGCTCGGCTGTTTTCCGAGGAGCCGAGTACGGCAACCAGCAGCGTCAACCTGGATCCGCAAGCGGACACCAACAACGACATACCGGTCGGTTTGGGTGATCCTGATGCTGAAGAAGAAGAGCTGGAGAATCAGCTCGACGAGTATGAAGCTCAGGTTATCAAAGACGAGGAAGATAGTGTTTCCGATGACGATCAGTTGGACGAGGTCCAGGGACTGACCATCAGACACTATCTGATTGCCGCCATCTGGTACGACTATCTGAAACCAACCAATGCTCTGGATATCTCTGCTGAGCTGTTCGAGGATGTTGGTTTGGATGCAATCGATGCTGGTGAACTGTTGGGCGAGATGATCGAAAACGGGGAAATGCCCGAGTTCAGTCTGAACGAGATTGCCGTGGCCAAGCTGGCAGTGGCAAAGCGCCGTCGTCAGGCCGAAGCAGCCGGCAAGATCATCGATCCTGGACAGCAAGGAATCGAGGACTTGGACGACTTCTAGTCAACCAAAACTACGGCCCGGCCGTTCGCACACGCGGGCGGTCGGGACTTTTTTCTAATGACCGCGGATAAGAAAATAAGAAAATAAGAAACTAAGCATGGTACATATTTTCTTACCCGTGTTCATTACAACCATGGAGGAAACAATGGATACTCATCAGCCGGTCACGGCATTGGTGCATGTCCCGGAAAAGCCGGAACTGCCCAAAAATACGCCGCTGAGCAGGTTCATTGATGTCCTGCTTAGCCAATATGACAGCAATACCGAGCGAGTGCTTGGTGGTGTTGCCTCTTGGATTCCGTTGCCTGTGGAAGAAGTGATTTTTCTTGGGCTTTGGGGTGTGATTATCTCGATTGCCAAGAAACTTGGGCGGACCGTTGACTCACAGTTTAATATCCAAGAGTTTTCTCAGAAGGCCACCAGGCTGATCAATGCCGGACTATATCTGGCCTATGATTCTGATCAGGAAGCTACTGAAGCTTTTCAGGATCAGGTTATTGGCTCGGTTTTTCAGGCTTTACAGCTTGGGTATTTGCCAGGAATGAATTTGCCGGCTCAGCTGGAAAATACGGCCTGGCAGGCATTGATGAATGGAAATGACCTGCCAATGCGCCAGCTGGTAGCTAAGGCAGATCAGCCGGTCAACGGTGCTATGCATCAGATTTGGCTTCTTCCGTCTCGTCAATTCTTTATGCGTCTGGTGCGTACGGCAATTGAACAGGGTAAGACCATCGCCAGGCTTGAAGCCAAATTCAACCAGAACAACCTGATTAGTGCCAAGGGCTTTCGCTTTTGTCTGGCCAGACCGGTCTATACGGACACATTGACAGATTTTCTTTCCATCCGATCTGATCTGGATGTGACTGATCCTGAAAAAATCAATCGGTTATGTGAACGCTCTGCTAATGCTAGTGGCTGGTTGACCAGTGAGTTGAACAAGCAGGAAATGCTTCGCGCTCTGCCGTATCAACTTCAAAATCTGCCTGAAGACGTCTTTACCGGAAGTGAAAGCGGAAAGGGAACAGGTGATTCGCTTGAGGATCGATGGATCAGCACCCAGCTGTTTTTGACCGCGCTTCAGGCAGAAGATCGGGAATATCTGAAAAGTGGTGATGAGTATTTGCTGGCCTTGTCTGAGCTCAAAAAGGTTAAGACAGCTGATTTGATCCACGGCTTTATGCATCGAATGCAAGCGCGAGGTTGTCAGTTTGAAGGTGTTCAACGAATGTATTTGGTTGAGTTGCTACAAAGCAAAATAACCACATTGCGTAGCAGAGCAGAAGACATTGCTCTTGGTACGATAGAAAATAGTTTCATTTGTTTGCCTTTGGAGCACATGCTCTTTAATCCTGATGAGGCTTTGGATATCCTGGTTTTAGGAGAACAAACGCCACTAGGAATGAAGATCACTGAGCTGTCAGAAAAAGAACAACTGCCAATCTTTGATCGACTGATTGACAGTGTGTTCTGGGATAGCCTAGAAGCAAAACAGATCTATCGTATTTTCAGGCGTGAATTTGTCCCAGCTGAGAAATTGATCGTCGGAATGTTCCAGATTGAGCCTGAGGTGTGTTCTGAAGCTACCAAGATGTTGCTTGCGGATTCGGATACAGCTGAAAGATACCTGGCACTCTTGCTCGAACACGAGTTTATTCAAGTAAACTCGGAGATGCTTCACAACCACACCCAGCTAATTCCTGAGAAAGAGCTGGTTAAGGTCATAAACAGTCGGCTATCCGCTGGTATGTTTATTGATCCGCTGATAATGCTGAAAGCACTGTGTCAGCTGTCAAAGCAGGCTGCTCAAGCAATCTGTCAAGAACCTGAATACAGGACACATCTGGATAATGAGTTTTTCTATGAAGTGGCTCGTCTTGACAACCAGGCCAAAAACAGGGTGTCAACCAGTGATGCTCAACAACTGCGTGAACATCTGGGTGAAGACATTTGGTCTCGGTTTATCTTGGCCAATGAGGTCATGATTGAGCGAGCCACAGCCTACGAGGGCTCAGATGACGCTGATCCGGAACTGTACTGGCCCTGGGCTCAGGTTGCTCAGGATGTTCACGCGCAACAGGTTATGAACCAGGCCTTTGGTTTAACGCCTGAAGAGCTGATTGCTTTGCATCAGCACTATAGCGAGGACGAGATCTTCAACTGGTACAAACAAGGGGATGTTGATCGTCAAGCTCTTTATCAACGTTTCCTTGAAAATCGTCAGCGGTACTATGCTGATCTCGGAATATCTACTTAAAACATACGCGGCAAGCCTTCTTGCCGCTTTTTTTAATATCTTTAAATGTGACCGTACCAGCACCTGCCTGGCCAGCCATGGGGACTCAGACATCCTTTTTGTTCAGAGCACTCGGCCAGGCCAGAGTTTAACCTGGAAGAAGGATTTCTGGCCTCGCTCGAGTTTCGCTGAACCAAAACCTATTATCATCATCCTGACCATTGGGCAGTGGGTTCAGCTCCACATGTCTTCACAAAAAGGATATCTTCGTCCTTTAAAATGGCTGGCCAGCTTGTTCTGGTCGTAAGAAGCAAAGAGCCAAAGAGCTTAGAAAGTAACAAGTAACAAGGGACAAGGTTCAATGAAGTGTCAAGTTACAAATATCAACTTGTTCCTTGATCCTTGTTCCTTCCTTGATACTTGAAACTTGTAACTTGTAACTTGAAACCTCTCCCCCTGAGTCTTCCATGGCTGGCCAGTGCAGTTGTTGCTTGCCTTTTTTTTCCTGATTAAGTACAATGCTGATCGAAGTATGAAATATCATCGATCACCGACCAGCAAATATTCTCAGCCGGTTCGAACAACTCGAGGAAAAACATATATCACCGTAGTTATCACTGCAGTCTTGTTTATTCTGGCTGCGGTTTTTGCTTTTCCACAGTATGCCAGCAAAATCGGTATTCCAACTGACAGCTTTAATAACCCATTTAAGCTTGGATTAGATCTGCAAGGTGGAACTCACTTAGTTTATGAGGCTGACATGGCCGGAGTCCAAGATGGGGATGAACTTAATGCTTTGTCCGGCGTAAAAGACGTGATCGAGCGCCGTGTAAATGCTTTTGGTGTTTCTGAGCCGATTGTTCAGACAACAACAACAGGTGGATCATACCGAGTAATAATTGAATTGGCCGGGGTCTTGGATTCAAACGAAGCAATAAAATTGATCGGCGAAACTCCGATTCTGGAATTTAAAGAGTATTCAGAAGAGGCCTTGGCCGAAGCTAATGAACAGCCAACTGAATTTATCGTTCAAACAAATGAAGCAGGGGAAACTGAAATTGTTCAGGCCGATGGTGCAACCGAGGGTATAGCGGAAATAGAATTGCCTTCACCTTGGGTCAATACTGAATTGTCCGGCCGACACTTAAGCAGAGCCAATATTCAATTCGATCAAACATCTGGCCAACCATATGTTTCTATAACTTTCAATAGCGAAGGAGATAAGTTGTTTGGTGAGATTACAGAGCGCCTTGTTGGCCAGCCTTTAGCAATTTTTCTTGATGGAGAGATTATTAGCATGCCAACAGTTCAAGAAGCAATTTATGGTGGAACAGCGGTAATTACCGGTCAATTCACAGTAGATGAAGCCAAGATTTTGTCTCAGCGTTTGAATGCCGGTGCTTTGCCAGTACCTTTGAATTTAATGAGTCAACAAACAGTCGGGCCGACTTTGGGGCAAATTTCTCTTGAAAAAAGTATTATTGCCGCTTTAATCGGTTTTGCTCTGGTGGGTCTATATATGGTCGTTTATTATCGCCTTGCCGGCTTATTTGCAGTGTGTGCTTTGATCATGTATGCAGCCTTTAACTTGGCTGTATATAAGGCATTGGATGTAACCATTACCTTGGCTGGAATTGCCGGTTTTATTCTTTCTGTTGGAATGGCTGTTGATGCTAATGTTTTGATTTTTGAACGTTTTCGCGAAGAATTAGCATCAGGTCGTGATGTTTTGGGTGCGATTGATGAAGGGTTCCGTCGAGCGTGGACATCAATTCGCGACGGCAACATTACTACTTTGATTGCAGCCGCTGTTTTATTCTGGTTTAGCACCAGCTTTATTAAAGGGTTTGCCTTAACTTTATCTGTAGGTATCTTATTGTCCATGTTCACTGCGATTACGGTTACACGCGTTTGGTTGCGTTTAATTGCCGGTTGGAAATGGGCTCAAAATAAACGTTTGTATGGACATCATCGGTAAACGAAAAATTTGGTTTTCAATTTCCTTAATTTCAATTTTGGCTAGCTTTTTGCTTGTAGCCGTTCTTGGTCTTAACTTTGGTATTGATTTTACCGGTGGAAGCTTAAGCGAGATTAAAATTGAATCTGAGACTAATGTGGCTGAGTTGCGCGGAACGATCAATCAGCTTGGATTTGAATCAGCTCAGGTTCAGTCCAGCGGAGAAGGGAATTATCTTATTCGTTTAAACCCATTGTCTGAGGAAGAGCACCAGGAATTGTTAGCCGGACTTGAGTTGGAATTTGGTCAACTCGAAGAACTGCGTTTTGATATGATCGGACCGGTGATTGGTCAGGAACTAAAGAGCAAAGCTCTTTCAGCTATTGTGGCTGCTTTAGTATTAATCCTGCTTTACGTGGCCTGGGCATTTAGAAAAGTATCCGAACCGGTGGCTTCTTGGAAATATGGCCTGCTTACCATAATCGCTGCTTTGCATGATTTGATTATTCCAATTGGTGTTTTTGCAGTTCTTGGTCGT
>JBDRNK010000060.1:0-6127 GCA_043811105.1 Candidatus Uhrbacteria bacterium | reverse complement strand
GTATGAAAAATAAGAAAGTAATTCAAATTTACGATCAAATAGCTGAAGAATATTCACGAAGATATGATCCGATTGAATCAGAAGAGGACTTAGTGTTTCTTAATAATTTTTTAGTACACCTGAAATCTGGCTCGCGGATTGCTGATATCGGTTGTGGCACAGGATATTCAACCGGTTACTTTGTTAAGAAGGGTATGTCAGCCGAGGGGGTTGATTTATCATCAAGCATGATCAAGATTGCCAAGAGGAACTATCCTGAGATTCCATTCTACAACGAAGACGTACGAGAATATGTAGCAAAGGAAGCGGTTGATGCAGTGTGGGCAGGGTATTGTTTGTTTCATCTGGAGCAGCAGGATTTTGAAAAGACATTAGATAAAATCAGAGGTTATCTGAAACCTGGCGGTATCTTCGGTTTAGTTATGCAAGAGGGTGAAGGAGAACTCGAAGCGGATGAACCATTGCTTCCAGGAGAAACGATCTACGTTCATTTGTATACTGAAGAACAGATAAAAGAAATTCTAAGTAAGCACGGTTTTGAGGTTATTGAAATAAAAAGAAAAAAACCAATATATGAAATGGAGTTTCCTTATAATAAATTGTTACTGATTGCAAAGTGAGTTCCAACTTCCTTCACTGAACAGGTTTAAGATTAAACAGAAATCTGATATACTTATCTCGTTAACTATTCAATTTTGATATGACCCTAGTTTATATTCTCTTAGCCACGCTGGCGGTTAGTTTGATCTCTCTTGTTGGAGTGCTGGTTTTGGCTCTGAACAAAAAAACTTTAGATAAGATTCTTTTGGTTTTGGTTGCCTTGGCCGGTGGTGGATTAATGGGCGGTGCTTTCTTGCATTTGATTCCGGAAGCAATTGGCGAAATCGGTCATAGTCCTGATCAGTTAAGAAACGTTTTTTTGTTTGTAATTTTTGGCTTCTTGGTATTTTTACTGATCGAACAATATTTACACTGGCATCATCACCATCATCTGCATCAGCATCCAGACGAACATGAGAAATGTTGCCAGAATAAACCGGTAACATATTTGATTTTGGTGGCTGACAGTATTCACAATTTTATTGACGGTTTGATCATTGCTGCTTCGTTCGTAGTTGATCCAGCAGTTGGTGTAGTAACCACCATTGCCGTGGCCCTGCACGAGATTCCACAAGAGATTGGTGACTTTGGGGTTTTGGTTTATGGTGGATTCAAACGCAGTAAAGCATTGTTATTTAACTTTTTATCTGCGGCCGTAGCTATTCTTGGTGGCCTTGTTGGTTATCTGATAGCTGAAGGCGCCGAAGGACTAATCGTTTATCTATTGCCGATTGCTGCCGGAGGGTTTATCTACATCGCTGCTTCAGATTTGGTGCCTGAGATAAAACATGGTGATCGGGGAATGCGCATGGCCTTGAATTTTATTGTCTTTTTGTTTGGAATCGGTTTAATGTTATTGATGAAGTTCTTGCCTTTTGCTGAATAAAAATTTTATGTTAGAAGCTCGGATTAAATACGTTGCTATCGCAGTTCTTGTGATAGTTATTTTTTTTCTTGGGTTTTGGCTTGGGTATTCAGAACCCAAACCAGAACCAACCGGACCGATGTATTCTTCAGGAATTTACGATCAGGATTTTTTCGACTTAGCTTATGAAAAAGTTGATCAGGTTGATCGGGATCGAAAAGCCGACAGTGCCGTTGTTGCTCATCATTTATTGGTTGCTGACAAAATGGCTCAGCTGTTTGCTACAGTTGGCCGACAAGGAATTGATACCGTGGTTGTTCTTAGTCCAAATCATTTTTCTACCGGCCACAATCCGGCGCAGATATCGCAAGGGAACTGGTTTACACCGTACGGTATTTTGGAAACAGATCACCAGGCTGTGGATCGCTTGTTAGCTGAGAGCTCGATTCTAAAAAATGAAGAACAGACTTTTGAAAATGAGCATGGAGTTAGTGCCTTAACTCCGTTTATCAAACGTTCATTTCCCAAAGCAAAAATCGTGCCGATTGTTTTGCACGAATCCTTAAGTTATGAGCAAGCTCGAGAACTTGGACAAGTGATTGCCGAGCAATTACCGAATAGTTTTGTGATCGCCAGTCTGGATATGTCGCATTATTTGCCAGAGTATGTTTCTATTTTTCATGATGCGGTTAGCGAAGCAATAATTGCCCGTGGCGGTTGTGATTCCTGCGAGCTTGAGGTTGATTCGAACGTTGTTTTGCATACTTTGTGGGAGATCAATTCGGCTCGGGAAACAGAGCAGTGGCACAAGTTATATCGTGGCAGTGCTGTAACCATGGGCGTTGTTGATGATTATCAAGATAATACCAGTCATTTGATCGGTTATTTTAAAAACGGTGATCCTTTGTCAGATCCGGTGACTAGTTTTACTTTTCTTGGAGATATTATGTTAGGTCGCTATATTGGTGATTTGATTACTGCTCAAGGTCCGGAATATCCATGGGAACAAATGTCTCGCTTTTTGTCGGGCACGGATTATGTGGTCGGTAATTTTGAAGGTACGGTTTGTGATCAAGTTGATCAGGATCCGGAAGAGCCGCCGTATGATTTCTCATTTTCATTCAAAGCTGTCCTGTCGCTGGCTGAATACCTGGACATCGTCAGCCTGGCCAATAACCACAGCGATGATTTTGCTGGTCAATGTTTCGAACAAACTGAACAAGCTCTGAACGAATTAGGTCTAGATCACTTTGGTAAATACAACTCTTCAGAACAAACACATAGCATTGACAAGGTTACTTTTATCGGTTACAACCAGTTTGGTACTGACCAAATGGAAGTGATTGCTGAGATCGAGAAAGCTTCAGCTCAAGGGCAGATGACTATTGTTTTTCCGCATTGGGGAATTGAGTATCAGTTCAGCTCGAATTCGAGCCAACAAGAACTGGCCGAAGAGATGACTCAAGCCGGAGCTGATCTAATTATCGGAACACATCCGCACGTGGTGCAAGAGACTACTACAATCGACTCAACAACGGTTTTCTATTCTTTAGGTAATTTCATTTTTGATCAAGATTTACCAGGAACCAATCAAGGTCTGGCAGTCGGTGCAATCGTTTTCTCAGATCGAATAGAGCTTTACTCTATGCCGTATGAACTAATCGGCTGGCAACCACAACCGATTAATGATAATCGTGTCATAATCAATGAGAAGTTAACAAAATATATATATGAATGAAGAACAAAATGAGGTTCAAGAGTCTGAGGAACCAACCAAATCCTCTGAGCTGGATCAAGTCGAAAGTCACCGTTCTTGGCCAAAGATTTTATTGGTGGTTGGGTTGGTGATTGTTTTTTGCACTGGCACAGCTCTGGGTTGGTACTTAAGTCAGGATCAATATCTGGCTGACAATGATTCAGTTATCACTCAAGACGATGATACAGACGATGATCAAGATCAAAATGATCAGGATGAAGATACTGTTGTTATAGATCCAAACGCCATTCAAATAGACTGGCTTGAGGTTGATGATCAGTATCCAATTGATTCAAGTTATGCTTTAACTAACATATTTTTTCCTGATGGAAATACATATGGCATAAACGAGATTGGATCAGGGCCAATGACTTATGTGCTTGGAGAAGTTGTTTCTGGTGAATATGCTGGGTATGAGATACATCATTTTATGGCTGGTATTCCAGCTATGGGTACCTATATTATTAATTTCTATCTGTTAGTACCAGAAGATGTTAATGATCAGAAAACAGTGATTTTAGATAAGTATGCTTCTGGATACGGAATGTTTAGTGGTTTTGCCGGGTATGATGATTCTTTAGAGGATCTTCTATGGAATAATGAATGGCCACAGTTAATTGAAGAGTACACAATCGATACAACCACAGTAATTTCCGAGCTTGAATATAATCATGGAACTTTGGTTACTGACAAATCAGGAAATAAATTAGAACGCGATGGACTTTCTTTGCGTGCTGATTATCCTAAACAAATAAATATTTCTGATTACCAACTGGTAACTGAGTTATTAGACGGCACTGAATTACGTGAATTCGTTGACCTGTCTGATTCTGGATCAACCTCACGAACGATCAATGCATTTTTTAATGTTCGTCAAGATGGACGAATGCTTTGGTATGATGTTCAGATTCCCTTCTACACCGAGTCGATTCAAGGTTCAGCAGGTGGACCAGCGTTGATTACTTGGTCGGATGGTTCAGCTAACGAGAATCAGTATATTAAGTATACACATGGAGGTTGTGGGGCGACTGATACAGTGCGAGTGGTTGATGATCAGGAGATCATTGATAGTTTGGTAATTGTTGGCAGTTATTCCGTTGATGGTGATTCTGGTTCAGTTTACGCACCAGCAAATTATGACACTGAGTATTATCGTCATTCGTTTGATAGCTGGATGTTGTTTGTTCAAGATGGAACTTGGGAAGATTATGTTGCTGATTATCCATATATTTATTGGCAGGATTCTTATGGACGCTGGATTGAGTTTATGAGTTTGGCTGTTGTGCCACCGGCAGAGTGTGGCAAGCCAGTGATTTATTTGTATCCTGAAGAGCCGACTGAGATTGGTATTCAGATTGAGTTAAAAACAATGAGTGTTTCTGAACCAGATTACGGTGATGGTTGGAATGTCATGGCTTATCCTGATGGTGGATTAGTAAATTTGTCTGATGCTGAAAAGTATCCGTACTTATTCTGGGAGGGAACAGGGAAGTTTTATGCCTCGCCTGAGTATTATTGGGTTGTTCCTGTTGACGAGGTCAAGTCGTTCTTAATTGATACCTTGGGCGAGCTTGGATTTAATACTCAGGAGATTGCTGACTTTAACGAGTTTTGGTTGCCGTTGATGCAAGAAGCTCGATATTATAAGATTGGATTCCATGGAACCGGTTTTATGAATCAGTTGGCGCCACTAGATTTCACGGTTCGACCAAATAGTTTGTTGCGAGTATTAATGGACTTTGAGCCATTAACTGCACCAATAGCAGAGAATCCTCCTCGATATATTCCAAGTTTTGAACGAAATGGCTTTGTGGTGACTGAGTGGGGAGGAATACTTCGATAAATAGTTTTCCGACACAAAACAGCCTCTAATCAGGGGCTGTTTTTGAATTATCAAAGCACATTTATCCACAACTGGGGTCAGACCCTGGGTCTGACCCCAGTTGTGGATAAAAAAAGGCTTGACAGGTTTTATGCCTTAGTGTTATGATCACACTATCAATAGTGTCTAACTTACACTAACTAATAATCAAAAATATGATAAATTTTTTCAGCATCGACACGGTCTTTTTCACAGTCATGCAATATCCAATGAGTTATTTGGAATTCTTTGGAACCATTCTCAATATCTGGTGTGTCTGGCTGGTGGCCAGAAATAAAATTCTAAATTGGCCGGTCGGTATTGTTGCCGTGGTTCTGTTTATGCTTTTGTTCTTTCAGATCCAGCTTTACTCAGACTTTCTGGAACAGATTTATTTCCTAGTCACCGGCTTCTATGGTTGGTGGGTCTGGAGTAAGCGTGGCACAAAAGATGGCCAAAAAATTAGTATCGATAGCAAGATCCGCTGGAGCAATCTAAAAATCAGAATATGGATCGGAACAATTGTCGTCTTCGTTACTTTGGCTCTTGGTGCATTTATCAGTAACATTCACATCTATTTTCCAAGCATATTTGTTTTACCTGCCTCGTTCCCATATCTTGATGCCTTTACTACGGTGATGAGTTTTGTAGCCACCATCCTTTTGGTCTATCACCGAATTGAAGCTTGGATGCTTTGGATCGTGGTCGATGTTATCGGAATCTGGCTTTACTTTGTCAAAGACGTCAAATTAATTAGTTTGCTCTACTGCATCTTCTTGGTCTTGGCTACTAAGGGTCTGATTACTTGGTATCTATTATGGAAAAAACACCGACAATTAAAGACAAATACCGCCCAACGACCGGGCTTGTCCTAGGCAAGTTTGCCCCGTTTCATAAAGGGCACCAGTATTTGGTTGAACAGGCTCGACAAGAGTGCGACGAAGTTTTTGTCATGATTTATAACTGTCCGGATACTATTGATGTTCCACTCGATGTTCGAGCTGCTTGGATCCGTCATCTTTATCCAGACGTTAGAGTGATCGAG
>JBDRNK010000059.1:0-23066 GCA_043811105.1 Candidatus Uhrbacteria bacterium | reverse complement strand
ACTATTTACTATTGATAGTCGAGAAAGTTATTTGACCGGTCTGCGACATGTTGTTAAAGAAGGTCAAGAAGTCGAAGTATCGATTATTCCTTCTTTAGATTATGGTCAGCCGATTGTATTTATAACCGATGTCGTTCGACTTAATGTGGTCATGTGGTTGGTCATTTTATTTATTGCCGTAACTTTAATCATCGGGTTGCTTCGTGGTGTTAGTTCTTTAATCAGCCTGGGGGTTATTATGTTCGTCCTCTTTGGCTTTATCTTGCCGCAACTAATCAACGGACACAGTCCAATCATGATCACCTTGATTGGTTCAGCGGTAATCCTAGCGGTTTCTATTTTTGGAACCCATGGTTTCCGCCGGCCGTCCTGGGCAGCTTTTCTGGGCACTGTTGGTGGTTTAATCATCACGGGAATCCTTGCTGTTATTTTTGTTCAGGCCGCAAGCTTAACTGGATTGGCTAGTAATGAGGCAGCGATGCTACAATTAAAAACAGGATTGTCACTCAACGCCCAGGGCCTGTTGCTGGCAGCAATAATTATCGGTGCTCTTGGTGTTCTCGATGATGTGGCGGTTACTCAATCTGAAACAGTGTTTGAGCTTGCTGAGGCTGACTCGACATTAAGTAAGCGCGAGTTATTTCGTCGCTCAATGCGGATAGGACGCCACCACATTGCTTCTATGGTTAATACACTGGTGCTGGCATACGCCGGCGCGAGCTTGCCACTTTTGCTTCTGTTTATTGCCAGTGACCAAAGTACAATCAGCTTATTAAATTCTGAATTTATTGCCGAAGAGGTTGTTCGGACGTTAGTTGGTACAATCGGCTTGATCAGTGCCGTCCCTTTAGCCACTTGGTTTGCAGCAGTCTGTGTTAAAAAATAAACTAAAATCATAATTCTATGTTAACACTATTTTATATAATTCTGGCCACTGTCTTAGTCAGCCTGATCTCCTTTGTTGGAGTTCTGACTTTGATGGTATCCAAGAAAGCTCTCGATAAAATTCTTTTGCTCTTAGTCGCCTTAGCCGGCGGTGGATTGATGGGAGGTGCCTTCTTGCATTTGATTCCGGAATCAATTCACGCCATCGGACATGAGGAAAAAGCTATTTCTAATATTTTTATTTTCGTCCTGGTTGGTTTTTTACTTTTCCTTCTGGTTGAACAATGCTTGCATTGGCACCATCATCACCATCTACACAACCATGCTTGTGAATATGAAAAGAAGATTTCAAAAAACAAAGCTCTTTCATCTTTAATTTTATTTGGCGACGGGGTTCATAATCTGATCGATGGTTTAATAATCGCTGCTTCATTTATCGTCAGCCCTGCGGTTGGTATAGTGACCACTATTGCTGTGGCTCTTCATGAAATTCCAC
Source organism: Candidatus Uhrbacteria bacterium (assembly GCA_043811105.1). GTDB lineage: Bacteria > Patescibacteriota > Patescibacteriia > UBA9934 > CAZDDW01 > CAZDDW01. The sequence goes on along the minus strand of JBDRNK010000059.1, from coordinate 21,685 downwards.
AAGAAATTGGAGATTTTGGCGTATTGGTATATAGCGGATACAAAAGATGGAAAGCTTTATTGTTTAACTTCCTGTCCGGTCTGACCGCGGTTATTGGTGGTGTGCTTGGATACATCTTTGCTGAACGAGCTGAGTCTGCTGTTTTATTTTTGCTTCCAATAGCCGCCGGTGGTTTTATTTATATTGCTGCCTCTGACCTGGTTCCAGAAATAAAGCATGGTGAACGAGGCTCAAAAATGGTGCTTCATTTTCTAGTCTTTCTGCTCGGTATTGCCATTATGTTGCTTTTCAAGTTTTTACCGTTTGGTGAACATTAAAAAGGCTGGTCAGAACAGATTCTTGAAGAAATCAAGATTGTTCGTGACCAGTGTCAGGAGAAGGAGGTGAAGAGTGGTATCAACGGTAGTGTAAACGATGCAAGTGAAGCTTACATCGAATTCACGGAACTGATCCTTAGACAAATACGCGGATTTGAGAGTTCGTGCACCGATCAAGTTAAGCCACTTGCTAGTTAACTGCCAGCGATCTAGCGGCCAGTGGGTCAACCAGACCAGAATGAACATGACGGGACTAAAGTCCCTAAGAAAAGCACAAACTGTCAGCGTTCAGCGTGTAGACCAGACAATGCAACGCGCACCAGCCGCGACCTGCCCAACCAGGATTGGCCTTATTCAGGACCATTTTTTTGGTTTGCAGAACAAAGTCACCCACCAGGTGCCCGAACAGAATGGCTACAAATGGTTCCATGATTGCCTCTCAATCATACTGCCTGTTCATGTGTCGAAGGTTGCGATAAGAGTCTGGTTCAAAACGAGCTCGAACCATATCTCGCTCTGCCGCTCTCCAGTCGTTTCCTTCTCGATATATATCTTCATTAACCAGTCTATCTGCCTCGAACTTACCCTTAGCCATCAGAGTTGAGGCTATGATCGAGGGGACAAAGCGCTTCATACGATCGACTTCGCCCTGCAGGGCTAGCTCGCGCACGAGCGAGGACGACACCTCGCGATATTCCTCACTACAGACAATATGGAGAAATTTATCGATACCAAGCTCTTTGACATTCTTATCGATCGTGGCCGCTTCACCGAAGAAGTCTCGTCCATCACGAATTCCGCGAACCAAGACAACGCGCGACAAATCCAGATTCTCTCGGGCCATGTCAGAAAAAGTGGCAACGCGGACATTGTCGGGTAGATCGTAGACATCGATCCACATACGAGCACACTCTTCCTCAGTAAACCAGTCATTACCTTTGGCCGGATTACGTGAGCAGACGATGGTCAGTTCGGATAGGATCTCAGCAGCCTTTCGCACGATCTCGAAGTGCCCGTAGGTCGGTGGACAGAAACTTCCCGGGAATATATAGATCGGTTCCATGATTCACCTCCGTTGAGTTGTAAGGAACGTATTGGGAAAGACATCCGTAAGGATGTCACTGTCGACATTGACGCCCTCACGGGCGTCTTTCCCTTCATCATCATTATCCCTCACCCCCTTGCTTTCGTCCTGATTTTCATGGTAAACTTTAGACAGGATCAATATAGTAGCTAAAATTAGCTAAATAAAACTAAACAATTGTCGAATCATTTCGACAACACTATGATAAAACAGATTAAAAACTCACTAAAAGAACTTGGCTTCAACAATAATGAAGTTAAAATTTATGTTGCTTTGACACAACTCGGTGAAGCCACTGCTGCCCAAATCGCCAAACAATCAGATCTACCGCGAACAACGACGATCAGTATCTTAAACAAGATGCGTGACGAGAACTATTTAACCATCCATAAATACCGAGGCACCACTTACTACTGGATCGAGTCTCCAAAAACGCTAGCAAGTGCTTTAGAACAAAAGCAAGCAGTTGCTGAAAATCTTGGCAACATGCTGGCAGATCTTTACCGAACACAATCAACCTTCCCTTCTGCCCAAGTCTTTGACACTAAGTCAGGAATCAAAAACTTTATTTCAAAAACAATTGCAGAGATGGATAACAAATCAACTATATATACCATCGACACTCCGGAAGTTGGAAACTATGCCAAGATCTATCCTGACAACATATATAACTTATTCTTGGCGCAGAAAAAGAAAAAACAGATCCAAACCAAAACCCTAATCACCTTCGGTACGTATAACAAAATCAAACCCGACAAACTAAAACAGCAGGATATTGAGATCCGCGAAATGCCTGAAGAAATCAAGTTCCAAGCCTCACTTTGGTTAACAAAGAATCAACTCGTTCACTTTTCCGGTATGCCACCTTTTATTGTTTGTATAAAACACGAAATAATTGTTACTAGCATAAAAAGCCTGTACAACTACCTCTGGGGTATATCAGAACAAAGATAACCAAAAACAGCCGTGGAGGCTGTTTTTTGCTTCTGAGGACTAATTACAACGCCTTTTGACTTCGGTAATAACATCTTCAACAGATACCTTTGTTTTGATCATAAAATGACAAACACCAAACTCTTTGCATTTTATCTTGTCAGTATCTTGACTTAAATTTGACAAGACTACTACTTTAATCTTTTTCCAATCATCATCCTTCTGTAGCATCTCCAATAATTCAAAACCATTCATACCCGGCATAACAAGATCTAAAAGTATCAAATCAGGAACATGTTCATTTAGACAATTTAAGGCCTCTTTTCCATTACCAGCTACGGTTGTATTAAAGCCGGCCTTTTCCAATTGTTCCTGATAAAGTTCGGAAACAAAAATTTCATCCTCGACAATTAAAATGTGTTTCTTTGTATTTGGCATAAGCCTTTATTTATTCTTGGTCTTCTTCTTTGTCTTCTTCTTTATCTTAGTCTTAGCCTTGATCTTTGATTTTGCTTTTTCAGCTTTGAATAGACCGACAAAAAACGTTGTTCCTTTATTTTCTTTTGACGAGAAGCTGATTTTACCTCCGATCTGGTCGACAAGCTGATCTACCGCATACAAACCAAGTCCGGTTCCTTGCCAACCTCCCTCTATCACATTAGCACCTCTGAAAAATTTTGAAAAGACTTTCTTTTGCTCTGATTTTGGAATACCGACTCCCGTATCGGTAATCTCCACATAAACCATATCTTTCTGATCAAAGAAACGAATAAAAATGTAACCTTTTTGATCATTATACTTAATGGCGTTGGTAATCAGATTAGTATAGATCTCACGAACAATTTCCGGATTGGCCTTGATGTATTTATGTTTCGACTCATTTTTAAATTTAATCGTGATCTTCTTTTTCTTTATCGGATCAGCTAAGGCAGTAACGATGTTTTCCATCAGACTGGCCGGATCAAATTTCTTTTCCCGCACTTGTTCAGCAAAACTCTCGTCTTCAATTCGAGAAACATCAAGAAAATCGTCAACCAAGAAAACCAAGCGCTCAACAGAAGAAAAAACGCGATCAATATATTCTTTTTGTTTTTTCTTTAAGATTCCAACTTTCCCGTCATGTAACAATTCAGCGTACCATTTCACTGAAGATAAAGGAGCACGCAGTTGGTGTGAAGCAATAGAAATAAAATTGTCTTTAAGTTTTTCTCCACTTTCCAATTCCTTCATTATGGATTGGAGTTGAAAGTAGAACAAAATAAAAATAAATACGGAAATAACTAAAACCAATAAAAACAAGCTCTGCAAAACAATAGATGATGTGCCGGAAAAAACCAAAAGACCTAAAGCAAAAACCGGCACAAACCACAAAAAGAACATCCAAATTATAATTTCGTATAATCTAATCACAATCCTCCTAATTAATATTTATTAATTGCTGTCACGTTAACCGTTCCAACACAGCTTCCACCAACCCCGGATTCCGGAACAGCCAAGTTCCAATAAAGTGTCCCTGAAGGATTAGGTTGTCCTTGAATATAATAACCTAACTCTAGTCCTGTCTCTGTTGGAATATCTGTCAATTGAGTACCATCTTCAAAATCAAGATCAGTTAAAGACCAGGTTTGATTCTCTACCGGAATTGATCCACTATCACAAACCATTGGTTCAAGAGCTGAAACCTCAATTTCTATTTGACTATTCCCGGCTTGATTGATGTGCAAAGAAGCGTTATTTTCACTTGTTGTGCTTTGACCAAGTTCGAGATTTCCATAATTGATTTGACCTTCAATATCCATAGCCAACATAGATGTCACCTCTTTTCTTATCGTCCCTTCAATATCACTGGCTCCGCTTTTATCAAATACTTCTATGAAAACAACCCACTCTTCACTTGGATACTGACTGCCAAAATCAGTAGCGTCTATATAATACCATAATTCGATTGGACAGTCATAGGTCATTTTATAATAATCATCTATTTCTAGAGTACATTCGCTTACTCGATAACAATTATTTTTGTTAGCCGTACACAAAGCTGCACCGGTTACCCCACTTCGATAAAACACGGCTTGAACATGATCAATATCAAGATAAGTATTTTGATCTCTAACCACTCCGTTTATATGAATCTCAGTAGTTCCGGCAGGGATTAGACTGTCAATTAAACCTTCCAAAAATGAATCAAACCCCAGATTGGCAGTATCACTGATATAGGCACTTACAATTTGCGGGTCATAATTTATATCGGCCTGTGTATTCGAAGCTGAAAAAAACACAAATACAGCCCCAAAAAACGTAAATAGTATCAATAGTTTTTTCATAAATCTAGTGAGCGACGGCATCGATAGTCAACATGCCATTACAAGTACCAACTACCCCGGAAATAGGAACTCCTAAATTCCAATAAATAATCTTACTTAGTTCTGTGGCATCATCTGTTCGATATCCGATATCAATATATGTATTCACTGCTGAATCAGTTAAATCTGTTCCTTGACCGTAAGCAACATCAGTTAAAGACCATTCTTGATTTCCAACCGGAATCTGACCATTTTGACAAACCATAGCTGAACCGCTAACCTCAACATCAGCTCGATCATTACCATACTGAGTAATTGTATAATGAATATTTGTACCTGTATCAGTACTATCGCCCAAAGAAAACGGACCAAAATCAAGTATTGACGGAATATTTAAAGAGAGTATGGTTTGCAATTCTTTGGTAACTGTTGTGTCAATATCCGATTCCGTGGCAACATCTTCAACTTTTACAAAAACAAACCAGCTATCTGCCGGAAAATTACCGCCATTGTCAGTAGAATCGGCAAAATATTGAATTAATATTTCGCAATCATATTCCTTTTGATTAGGGTTGGCATTATCTGTCAGAACACAAGCGTTAACTCGATAACAGCTGTTTTTGTCCGGTGTGCAAGCAAGACCACCGGTTACACTTGAACGATAAAATATCGTATTGACTTTATCAATATTATCACGTCCGTCCAAATCCTCAACAACACCATTAATATGAATCGCCAGTGCACCCCCAGGAACCAGATCATTAATGGTTCCACCTGGATAAGCGTCCGTCTTAGCATTGGCTGAAGAACTTAAATAAACCGATTCAATTGTCGGGGCAATATTATCTCCAGCTTGTGTTGGAAAAACTTGCCAAGCGGATATGGCAGTAACAATCAAGAAAAAAAGTAAAAAATAAAATTTCATATTAGTCAGCGGCTTTGGCCGTAATTGTGGTCGTTCCGGAACATGTTCCTTCAACACCGGAAGCCGGGATGGTGATATTCCAATAAATTGATTTAGTAACAGATGAAGTTGTCCGTAAACCGATATTGAAATCTGTATCTGTAGCATCAGCAGAAATATCATAAGTGCCATCAGCATCGACTCCAACATCGGACAAAGACCATTCCATATTTGCCATTGGAATTATACCATTGACATCGCAGGTCAAAGCCTCACCGGCAACCTCAACATCAGCCATCATATTTCCATATTGTTCAACCGTCATTTCCACATTGTTATCACTAGTAGTACTGGCACCAAGAGCCAAAGCCCCAAAATCGATCGTACTTGGGATATTAAGCGAAACAAAGCTTTCTATATCTTTGGTGATTGATGAATCTGTGTCAGAATAATAGTCGTCATCGGTTACGGTAACATAAACCGTCCAGCTAGTCCCAGAATAATTATCAGCATCACTATCGGTGGCGTCAATATAATACTGAAGATTGAGTGGGCAATCAAACTTGGCTTGAGTGGTGTCGCCATAAGTGGTATCTATTGAACAACCATTGCCGGTATCATCTTGATAACAATCATTAGCATCAGCGGAACAATCATAAGCATCGGCATGGTTAGTGCGATAAAAAGAGACTGAAACCGAACTTATGTCTTCATCACCGTTAACATCTGAGACAATCCCGTTAATGTGAATTGTTTTGGTCGAACCGCCAATCAAACCGGTAATCGTTCCGTTGCTATAATCATCATTAAAACCGTATTGATTATTACTAATATACACATAATCAATTGATGGCGAGGAGTTGGGAACCAAAGTATTCATGGTAACCTCATCAGCCATTGAACCAACCAAAACAAAAGAAACAGCGACAAAAACCCCAATCATTATTAAGGCTAAACCAATTATTTTGTAAGTTGTGTTAGTTTTCTTCATTGTTAATATCTTACCAGAAAATACCCTTGATATAAAGTCAGAATAACGAATCACCATTGCTTAGTGAGCGATTGTAGTAATTGTCGTTGATCCGGTACAATTCCCTTTAACTCCGCTGGTTGGAACCTTAATGTTCCAATAAATCTTTTCCGTGCTTGTGGTATCGGTTCGTACAGCAACATTTAAGTTAGTGTCTGCCGGTGTACCGGTCAAATCTGTTCCTGAGCCGTAATCCACATCAGTTAATGACCATTCGATGTTACCAAGAGGAATAAAGGCTGTAGAGCCATCACAAATAAGATCGGTTCCGGAAACTTCAACATCGGCTGAACCATTACCAAACTGTTCAATCGTCATTGTCTGATTATCAGCAATTACGGTATTAGCGCCAAGAGTCATTGTTCCAAAGCTGATCGATGCCGGAATATTCAACGAAAGCAAGGTTTGTATTTCTTTGATAACTGAAACATCAATATCAAAGGCACCATCATCGTCAATAACCTTAACATAAACTGTCCAATCGGTAGTGGAATTATTATCACTACTGGCATCTGTTGCATCAATAAAATATGTTAAATCAAATTGACAATCAAACTTGACTTGGGTTGAACTACCGTAGGATGTATCCATTAAACATGTGGTATTCGTGTCGTTTTTATAGCAGTCATTATCATCTGCCTCACAATTCTGAGCGCTGATATGATTTGTTCGATAAAAAACTACAACAACTTGGTTAATATCTTCCTCATTATTCAAATCCGAAACAATGCCGTTAATATGTATTTCTTTGGTTGAACCCCCGTTTAAACCGGTAATGGTTCCTCCACTGTAATCATCACTCAGCCCATACTGCTCATTACTGATAAACACGCTATCCACTGATGGACCAATATTCTCAACCAGGGTCTGAATAACAACTTCATCAGCTTGAGTGTCCGGATAAAATACAGCTTGGGCAACATAGCCTGCTATGCCAATCAATACCAATCCAAGAATATAATGAATAATTTTTTCTTGCATATTATTCGGCAATGATAGTTGTGATAATCACTGTTCCGGCACACGTCCCCTTAACACCTAAAACCGGAATGGCCATATTCCAATACAATGTCTTGGTTACCGGGTTTAGATCGTCTGTCCGTAATCCAATGGCAATATTCGTATCAACGGCAATACCGGTCAAATCATAACCGCTGGCATTGCCATAGGCAACATCAGACAAAGCCCATTCAACATTACCAATCGGGATCGTTCCGAAAGTACTGCAAGTTAAATCTGTTCCGGAAACTTCAAGATCAGCCAGACTATTTCCGTACTGAGTTACAATCATTTCACTATTATCCGAATCAGTGGTTTGATCGCCTAAAGCCAAGGTATTAAAATCAATTAGTGCCGGAATATTTAAAGATAAAAAACTTTCTACATTTTTTGTTACCAGACTGTCTGTATCATAAGCCAAATCCTGATCTTCAACCTTTACATAAACTGTCCAGTTTGTCGGATCAATGTAATATTCCAAATCAAGAGGACAATCAAACTTGGCTTGAGTTGAATCACCGTAAGTAGTGTCAATCGTACAACTACCCGCTGAATTATTGATATAACAATCATTTTTATCTGCCGAACAGGCCTCAGCACTGCTATGATCTGAACGATAAAAGACCACGGCCACACTGGAAATATCGTTTTCATCGTTATTATCGGAAATAATTCCATTGACATGGATAGTCTTGGTGGTTCCACCGGTAAAACCGGAAATAGTTCCTCCACTATAATTATCAATTAATCCATATTGAGCATCACTGATATAAACACTGTCAATTGACGGGGCAGAGTTTTGAACAATGGTTTGCAGAGTAACTTCATCGGCCTGAGTGTCAAGTAAAATTATTGTTACTACTACATAGACAAAAATCATGAACAATGATACGGCTATAATTGTGTGTTCAGCTTTATCAGAATTCATAATTTACTTGGATGAAAATTTTTGTAGCTTAATTATACCACAAACAAGCTAAAACCACCCTCCCAATTTGGAAAGGTGGTTTTCTTATCGTGTTTTGTTTTTTACCCTTATTCAGCAATACTGACACTGGTTTTTACAGTATTGTCAGCGATGTTAACTGAGGTTTCTGCTCCAACTGTATCCGGAATATCTCGGATCAATTGTGTAGCTTCACCTCCACCTTGGATAACAGTATCTTCATCCGGAGTGACCATCATTCTGCTGGCAGATACTACTAACAATCCACTAAACAGGGCCACAACTACTGCCAATACGGCTACGGCTGTTTTGTTCATAAAATTGGCTTGTTAGAGTTTATTAGTGTGCAATGGTTGTAATAGTGGTTGTTCCGGTACATGTACCCTCAACTCCAGTGACTGGAATACCAATGTTCCAGTAAATCTTTTGATTGGTTGTGGCACCGGTTCGTACAGCAACATTTAAGTTAGTGTCTGCCGGTGTACCGGTCAAATCTGTTCCTGAAGCATAATCTACATCAGTCAATGCCCACTCAACGTTTCCGGCAGGGATAAATGCTGTTGAACCGTCACAAGTTAGATTAGTTCCGGAAACCTCAACGTCAGCTGAATCATTACCATACTGTTCGATGGTCATCATTTGGTTATCGGCAATAACAGTGCTGGCACCAAGAGCCAATGTTCCAAATGTGATAGTTGATGGGATGTTCAAAGAAAGCAAGGTTCCCATTTCTTTGGTTACAGTTTTGTCATTATCAGTTGCTGAGTTATCATCAGTAACTGTTACAGATACTGTCCAAGTATCTGCTGAATAGGTGTCACTGCTAGCGTCTGTTGAGTCAGCATAATACTGGAGGCTAAATGGACAAGCAAACTTGGCTTCGTTTGAAGTACCATAAGTGGTGTCAATCAAACAAGTACCGGCTGTGTTATTAGAATAACAATCATTGTCATCAGCAGAACAAGAATCTGTTTGTGCAGTACGGTAAATGACTGCTGCTATCGCACTTAGATCATCATCACCGTTTGTATCAGAAATGATCCCGTTAACATAAATTGCCTTGGTTGTACCAGCGGCAAGAGTGTTGATAGTTCCGCCAGCATACCCATCAGACAGTGTATATTGAACATCATTGATATAAACGTTGTCTACAGTTGGAGCAACGTTCTCAATTAGGGTGGTTGTAGTAACTTCGTCTGCCTGTGAATTAACCATCACTAAGGCAGCGACTACGAATACACCGATCATCAGCAAAGCTACGCCAAGGATCCAGTGCATTGTTTTAGTATTATCCATACTTAAATGAATTATTTTTTTAATTAAATTTTTCTCTCCATGTTATCCCCACATGGAATTTTATAGTGCAATTATATCATTGTTTGGCTATTTTGATCATCTTTGTTGTCCACAGGTGGTTGTGTTGGTGTCAGAGGTGTTGAAGTTGGCGGAGGTTGAACAGGAGCGGTAGGAACCGCCGGAGGTGGAGGTGGTGTGGGTTGAACTTGTACCGGAACTGTTTTTTTGCGTCGTCGTAGCTTTATTATTATGGCTATAAGAATAATCAGCAAAGCCAAAATAATAATACCAACAGTCGAATTTAACCAAGAAACAGCTGTTGGTGGTGGAAGTACGGTAATTTCAACAGTCTCAAAAGATGTCTTCTTACTGCCGTATTGAACATATGAAGAAAATGAATATGTTCCGGGATTATCCAAATCTATTATCTCTGACAATATCTCTTCTTGCCCTTGAGAAACAATAATTTCCTGACCTCGAACCATGTCCAATAATTCATCACCAAAATAAATCTCAGTATAAAGCACTGAGGAAACCGGAAGATCACCGGTATTCTTGACCAAAGCTTCAAGCTTAACTTTTTCTCCCAACTGATATGTATCTTTGTTAGTAACTAAAGAAACCAACTCACAAAACTGATCCAAAGTCCCTTCCGGATAAACAGAGAACGTCCGACCGTCCAAAGTGGCAATCAATTGACCTTGATAATAAAACTTTCCGGAAAGCTGATATTTTGCTTCGGATAAAGCAACGTCTACGGCAACTTGATATGATTCCGTTACTCCTGGATTGACCACTTCTATATCATTCGAATTAATATCAACTATTTGCACATTTGTTTCGTCTTCTATGTCTGTAAATGTAAGTTCAATCCGCTCAGGACGCCATTCAACATTACCCAAGTTGGCAACAGTGTAGGTTACATATACCGGACGTTCCACTTCGGTATCATAAGCACTCATACTCAAAACCTCATAGGCCAACAACTCTTCTCCACTAACTGTATAATTAATTGTTACTGCTGTGCCTTTGATAACATACATCTTGGCGTTCCCTGTCCCTTCTTGGTTGTCAGGCATAACATAAAAAACCACTCGACCGGTATAATCCCCGCTGGCCGCGTCTGTTGGTAAAATAGTAAATTCATACTCAACTCCCGATTGATCAGCTGGAATGGTAATTGAATCAGGACCGGTAAAATGATGGGCATAGGTACCTTCAAAAACAGCGCCCAAAATAATATCACCGGTTTCATTAATGGCACGGGAAACTCTGATTGATTTTGTAACCCCGAAATCTCGATGGACATTTTCTACGGCTATCATCGGCGGGGCCACGCCTATCGCCTGAACCGGACTAACTGTGGATAAAAAACCACTGATGGCCAGCACCCCAACAAACATTCCAATAATTATTTTATTTTTAATTTTTTTCATAATTTCTAACATTTAAAATGTAATTAACACAATAATTAAAAGTAGGAATAGGATAAGTGCCCCTAGTCCAAAAGTTAATTTTACCTTGTCAACATCTTTCGAAAACAGAAAGAATGAAGCTTTAAAAGGTTGGTCCTCTGCTCGTTTATTAACTTTTTGAAAGCTAATCGCCTTGTCTTTAAATAACATGGTTGGAATATTCTTTGGATTTTCAGTGATTAAAAATCCATGAACAATCGTTGAAACGAAAAATCCGGAAGCGAACCCCCAAAAGAGTTGATATTGAGCTATTTGTCGGACTGTTAGCAAAGCACCACTATATATTGCTTGCATTCCTAAAAGAAAATTATCCATACACGTGATATAATACCATAAATCGTTTATGTTCGTCCGCTATCTTTTGAAAACTTTACGTTTGATTTTGTTGGTGGCTATCGCTTTATTGTTAGTCCGTTCTTTTTTGATTGAACCGGGACGAGTCAACGGCCGATCAATGGAACCGACTTATTTTGATGAACGGGTCTTTTTTATCAACAAATTTTTATTGCTGGTTTCTCAACCCGAACGAGGACAGATCATCCAATTTATTGAACCAATATCAAATGAATTATTTATTAAACGAATAGTCGGCTTACCGGGAGAGCAAATTCAAATTCAACAAAACAAAGTATTTTTAATTGATGTTAATGGCAAGCGAACGGAATTGATTGAGGATTATCTGCCGACTAACACGGTTACTCGAAGTGCGACCGGTGGAGCTGAGGATTATCAGATTATTGCCGATAATCAATATTTTGTTCTTGGTGACAATCGAAAAATGAGTCATGATTCCAGGCACTTTGGAGCAGTTGATCGCTCTTTAATTCAGGGGGTAGTAATTAAATAACCTCGCTCAAGCAGATAAAATTGTGTTGACTGATCCACTTGGCCAAGATAATAATATTTCTCGTTCAACAAATCCAACATATTTAAACTACCATTGGCACTAACCGTCAAAAAATAATTTTGTTGATCAAGTGGATAAAGTTTAACTTGAACATCAAGGCGATAGGCCTTTTTTTGTTTCCAATTGTAAATAATATTTCGAAACATTTTCCAATCGCTGTTTTCATTGGAAATAGAATCCGCTTGTTGATAAACCAAGACTCCGATTTCTTGTTTTTCTTCTGACTGATCTATTTCAACCAGCTGATCTGACCAGTAATTATACGAATACTGTTTTTGATCAAGATAAATCATTACTACATCTTCATCTCCAAACCAACCCATTTCCATAATCGCCTGGTTATCATCCATTAAATCTTCCAAATAAACGCATTCCGGCCCTTGATCAACTCCGATACCGGATAAACAATGATACAAACTACCATCTTCTCTTGTTCCTTGAAGTAACATTAACGATTGACGATAATTTACATCAACCGCATCAATCGCTCCCGGTAATTTACTGTAATCATACTGGAAGATTAAACTCGGGTTTATCATATAAAAATCATGGGTGATGTCATCCGGTATGGCAAAGAAGCGATCATCAGCAAAAGGATAAACAACCCAATCACCGACCAGATCATCTTGAACCAGATCTTTTGATCGAATAAAATGCACACCATCACTCTTTTGGTTTGTATATGCAATCATTTGGTCATGTAAGTCTGTGTTGCCCGAAAGTTCAGCTAAACTAATTTTTGGTATGCTTAAATAGGTTGTTACAAACCCAAAAATAACAATAGCAACAATGACTGATCCGGTTAGTTTTTTATATCGTAAAATCCTGATTTTTTTCATCTTGACACTACCGCGTCGTAATAATTTTTTATTATGTTCGTGCAAGTATTTTAAATACATTATCAAAAGATCACTGTAAATAAACAAAATAACCAAACAGAGCAAGCCCAGACCAACTAAAATTCCAAAAAATAAGTTGGTTTGATAAAACGGGGTTTGAACAGTAAAAGTCAAACTTTCCACGTTTCCGGCAACATTCACCACTAAACTGTAATTTCCTTTTTTTCTGTTTGGGATATCAAAAGAATAACTTTTCTCACATTCACCTTCCGGAACCAGCATTTGACTACAACCACCGCTCATTCCGGAAATGCGGGTACCATCCAAGTAAATCGTGGCCTCGATCGGAATACTGACAAAAGCCTCATTCTCCAAATTATTTTTTACAATCCAAGTAAAATTTGCCTGACTACCGGCACTATAAATATCTTGATCCGCTTTCAGATCAAGAACACTGAGCCCGCTAATTAGATCGGTTGTTCCTGATAAATTTGTCGGGTTGTCCTCAGGAGTAAACTCTTCAACCACCTCAATATTGACTGTCCCTTTTACACCATAACGAATAGCCATGGCTGCGCCAGTATCTGCTGTGGTTTCTTGAATAAACTCAACGATAGCCTGATATTCCCCGACCGGAGCTCCAGTTGTATCAATGGAAAATTTATATTCATACCCATACTCACCGCGTTCAATCGTAAACTCATTTTGACCGTGAAGATCAATAAATTCAGTCGCTGAACCGCTTATTTCAACTGTAAAATCAGCAACCTGATCTGGATAGATACGACCAATACGAAAACTGCTCTCAACCTCCATGCCGACCTCTAATTTCTCATGAACCCCGCTTGGTCCAATACTCAATGAGGCCTGCACAGGCTGAACTCCCCCAAACAACAGCAACAACAAACTAGATAGAAACAAAATCTTTGTTTTCATACTTTTTTCCGATTAGATACTTTAAGGCGTACCAACGCATGGCAATTAACCAAAAAATAAACAAAATAAATAATATTATAAACAGCCAGGGAATTTTCCAGTCCTTAACCAGAGTAAAACCGGTTGATTGAGTATAGTAATTTCCAGCTTTATCAAAGGCGGTTACTTCATAAGCATAAGTCCCGGCTGACAACGAGCCCAACAAGTAAGGATTGTGGGAAACGCTTGTTCCATTCTCGTCTGCGACTTGATAATAATCTATTCCTGAAAGCTGATCAATAGTCGAAAAACTCAGGTAATATTGTTTAATCCCATTTTCATCAAGATATGAACCAAGATCAAGATCAAACGGTTCAGGCGGTTCTGTATCAATAGCTAATTCATATACCGAAATCGGACTAAATTGATCGTCGTGAATACGGAAGATGTGAAAATACCAACGCCCGTTTTCAACACCTGAATATTCCTTGATTGTCAGTTCAGTCTCATGCCAAACTTGATTATAATCCAATTCTCGTTCCGAACTTAATTCATATCGATACCAATCTCCGGCTTGATCACCGGACCATTCTAAACTAACCTGATTTTTATTTGACCAAATTCCTTCGTTTGGATGACTGGAAGAAGTAATCATTGGAGCCAAAACTTCAATCGGTTCCGGTTCCGATTCAGATATCTGCTCAATAATCGGTTCCGGTTCAACAATTATCGGTTCCGGTTGTTCTTTGAAAAACAAATGATCTTCCTCAAGACCGACTTCGGCCTTAACTCCGCTGACATAATATACTTGAGGATCGTCTAAAAAAGCAAAAATAAGCTCATCATCATCGGTCTCAGATAAACGAGTCAATTCCATTTCAAAAAGATAACCTTGAGTTCCGGAAAACGGATCAGGCGTACCACCAACAAAAGAAATCGTTCCTTGCTCAATTTGTGTCGGCGGTGTCTGCCAAACGGAAAATATTGAGGCATCATAAGTAACACTGTTCAAGGAATAATTTTCCGAATCGTAATGCAGTTGAACATCTGCAACGTTTACCCCGCTTGGACCGGTATCGATCAAGGCATAAGCGGTAACGATATTATCACGAAGAGCCATCGGTTGATTGGCAAAAGCCACAGTCAAATCCTGATCTTCAACGATCAAAAGATAGATAATTGCTTGGTCTGTGGCCAATGGCGCGCCTGAAGAAATCGGTGGTTTTACTCGTGTTGGATAGACATCATTCCAAATAGCCAATACTCTTGAAAGATCAAAAATATCAACTACGCCATTGCTGTTGATATCAAAAATTGAATGACTTTTACCAAACTCCGCTAACAAAGCCGAAGTTTCATTAAAACCAATAATCTGATCATTGTTTTGATCAATTAGTTCAAATAATGTTTTCTGTTTCAGAGTTATTTCAGTTTCTTCAATTACTTCATCATCCTCAATAGACTCTCCTCCAGACACGGCTTCGCTTGTTTCATCCTCTTCATCTTCATCCTCTTCAACCAACGGATAAACACTGCCTCCGGTTGAACCGCTCCAGGATCCAGCATAAGGCCCGCCATCAACAGTAAAATTAACCACTTTGGTCACACCGCTAATAACCCCCATACCTGTACCTGAAGTTGAACCGCTACTGCCTTGACGTAAAAAATGAATCTTTGCCTGATAGTCGCCGTTGATTAAACTCAAACCGGGAGTCACGTCAAAAGAAAAAGAATGATGTGTTTCATCTGAGGGAATGGTAAACTGGTCTTCCGTATAAATAATGCTGGCTGATCCGTTTCCTTCCACCTCGACATCAATGACAATGTCCCCACTTTCACCATAAGCCCGGCCGACAGACAAAGTAACTTCTTCAGTACTTCCTCGAAGCATTGAATCAAAATCAGCTGACCCGCCGGAAATACTCAAAGCCTGAACCGGCTTAATCGGCAATAAACTTAAAAGAAAAATAAATAACAAAATTCTGCACAGCATATTTTTAGTTAAGATGTTGCCGGACTCGTTTTACCACATCGACCAAAGAAAAATCCGCTTTAATCAGATAATCAGTGGCACCCAACTTTTTAGCTTTTTCCAGGTCAGATGCTTGGCCAAGATTAGATAATACAATAATCGGTATTTTGTTATATTTTTTATCTTTTCTAATTTCTTCTAAAACCCCAAATCCATCGATTTTCGGCATAATCAAGTCCAAAAGAACCAGCTCGGGTTTCTCCGAACGAATTTTATCAATCCCTTGCTCTCCATCTTCAGCAGTGATCACTTCAAACCCTTCAGAAACCAATCGATTGCGATAAACTTTGCTCATGGCCGGATTATCCTCAACCAACAAAATTTTATATATTTTTTTCTTATTCATATTTTTTATCCTTTTGAACCTTATTCTTTTCAATTGGGATTGTAAAATAAACAGTGGTCCCTTTTCCCTCCTTTGATTCAAACCAAATCTCTCCTTTGCAACTTTCAATAATAACTTTGGTTATAAATAAACCTAAGCCGGTTCCTTCGGTGTTGTGCACGGAAACATTTGCCCCGCGATAAAACTTACTGAAAATATTTTTTTGATCATCTTCCGGAATTCCAATGCCGTTATCCGTAATTTTAACCAACAAATAGTCTTGTTTCTTCTTGGCTGACTGATGATCTTTAATATGAAACAAAGGTTTGCCAAATAATTTCCTGATTATATCTATAATCTTCCGACAGCTGATTTCAGCTGTTTTCGGCCGAAGACGTTTGGTTTGTTTTTCATTCATTTTCCAAATTTCAACCACTACCTGACCTTTTTTCTTTTCCGTTGAAGAATATTTAATGGCGTTTGAAATCAGGTTGACCACAGCTTGTTCAACTTTGTTTGGATCAATATAAACAAACGGACAATCTTTGATTAAATGGTTGATGAAAAAAAGCTTACACCCGCCAGTTACGGCCACGCTATGCAATTCGTCAACCACTTGTTTAATCAAATGGTCAAGGCAGGTCGGTTCAAGCTGAAACTGAATTTTTCCGCTTTCCATTCGAGAGATATCAAGCAAATCACCAACCAACCAAATTAAATTCTCATTATTGTGTTGCATTTCCTCAAGATAATCTTTTTGATCTTTGTTTATTTTTCCTAATCGCTGACTTAATAGTTCTTCCAAATACAGTTTAAAAATTGATAGTGGGGTTTTTAATTGATGAGAAACCAAAGAAACAAATTCATTCTTCACTTCTTCGGCTTCTTTCATTTTTTGCTTTAAAGATTCAGCCAAATATCCTGACACTGAGGCGACAATGAAAAAAACCAAAAAACGATTAAGCAAAATTGTAATTACCAAATAAACATTATCGATTCTAACATAGGCTCTGTCGCCAACAATCGATGTAAAAGGAATAATTCCACGAAATTCTAACATTACCAGAGTAGAAAAAAGCAAGCTTGATAATATAGAAAAAATAATCCCTTTTTCAGCTGAAAGCATGACTGAAACGGAAATAATCGGAACTAAGTATAAAAAGCCGAAAATGCTGTCATGACCCCCGGTAAAATAGACAACACAAGTAATCAGCAAAATATCCCAAACCGGACCAAGCCAAGCAATTGTTTTCAAAGCGATCATTCGACCTACAAGCAATTCCCGGATCAAATTGGCAACCACGGCTAACCCAAAAAAAACAACTAATCCTTTCCATGAAAACTGAACATCAATGGCGATCAAAAATAACAAAATAAAAGCAATAAAAATTATTGCCAGCCAATTCACCCTAATGCGTTGAAACAACTTCTTTTGCAAAGTTTCACTCATGTTGTACCTGATATTTATTTCACCTTAATAATACCACAATTCTTTAATTTCTTTAAGCTGTTCTGAACTCAAAAAATAGTATATAATATAATCATTCAAATAAAGATCTCTTTATGAAAATGGAGGAAACACAAATAAAACAAATTTTGCTTGGGCAAAGTTTCGTAGCCGAAGAAGACATGGCTCGAGCCGAAGCAACAGCCAAAAAGAAAAAAACAAAAGTCATTGATGAATTACTTGATGCCGGCGTTCTGGTTCCTGATCTTTTGGGTCAGGCCATGGCTGAATTCTATAAAGTCCCTTATTCTGATCTGAATTCAAACCAGCCGTCATCAGAACAAGTAAAAAAAATACCTGAAAACTTGGCTAAAAAGTTTCGGGTTGTTTTATTTAAAGATGATGCTAAAGAAGTGATTATCACCACCGACGACCCAACCCAGAAAACAATAACCACAGCGCTAAAACCTTTATTTAAAGAAAAAAAGATCAAAATCACTTATTCTTTACCGGAAGATATTGAGGCAAATTTCGTTAATTATCAAAAGGCTTTGGCCACTCGCTTTGCCCAAATCATCAAACACCAAGGAAAAATTGCTCCGGAAATCATTGATGAAATTTTCAAAGATGCTCTGACTCTACAAGCTTCTGATATTCACTTTGAACCACAGGATAGTAATGAAGTAATAATCCGTTTCCGTGTTGATGGTGTACTTTACGAAGCCGGTCGAGTTAGCAAAGAATATTACGAAAACATTCTCAACCGGATCAAGGTCATGGCGAATATGCGAATTGACGAACACAGCACCGCTCAAGATGGTGCCATTCGCTACACGCTGACCATTGATCAAGAAGAACAGCATGTTGACATGCGTGTTTCCGTGGCCCCAATACTTGATGGCGAAAAAGTGACTATTCGTCTTTTAAGTTCTTATGTCCGCAGTCTTGGTTTAGGGGATTTGGGACTTTCTTCGAAATATCAAGAAATGATTATCAATGCCGGTAAAAAACCGTTCGGTATGGTTTTGGTTACCGGCCCGACTGGATCAGGAAAAACCACCACTCTTTATGCCTTGCTTAAACATGTAAACCGTCCGGAAGTAAACATCACGACCATTGAAGATCCGGTTGAATATCGTTTGAGTGGTGCTAATCAAATCCAAGTTAATCGCAAAACCGATTTAACTTTTGCCAAAGGCTTGCGATCAATCGTCCGCCAAGATCCGGATATAATTCTAGTCGGAGAAATCCGTGACCAAGAGACCGCTAATATTGCTGTTAATGCCGCTTTGACCGGACACCTGCTCTTTTCAACTTTTCATGCCAATGACGCTGCCACTGCCATTCCCCGACTTCTTGATATGGGCGTAGAGCCATTCCTTTTGTCTTCAACCTTGGAAGTGATGATTGCCCAGCGTTTAGTTCGCCGTATTTGTGATCACTGCCGAACCAGTTACACCATCAGCCCGGCTGAAATTGAAAAAAAATTCAAAAACACCGGACGTTATTTTAGTGGCAAAAAAGTTACTCTTTATCAAGGAAAAGGCTGTAACGCTTGCAATCAAACCGGATATAAAGGCCGAGTGGCAATTTATGAATTTATTGAAATAGACGACCGGTTAGAAGATCTAATTTTACAAAATCCGTCAAGTCAAGAAATCTGGAGACTGGCTCGTCAACAAGGATCAGCCACTTTATTTGAAGACGGAATTCAAAAAATAATAAATGGTCTGACAACAATTGAAGAATTACAGCGAGTAGCTGAACCGCCAACTCAATCTAATTATGTCCCAGAAAGAAAAGAAAGCCCTACCCAAGAAAGCAAAAAAACCAGGTCTGGAACCAGAACAAAAAAGAAATAAAAAGACAAAGGGTTCACAAATTCATTGGTGGAACCGAGTTGGGCTTGGAAAAGAAAAAGCATTTTTCGTGGATAATTTATCCATGCTTTTAGGTTCAGGTATGGGTATTGACCTTGTTCTGCAATCCTTGGAAGAAGACACTCGAAATAAGTCAATGAAAAAAATAATCGGTCAGATAACTGATGATATTGATTCCGGCTCTTCCATCTCTCAAGCCTTGGATCGTAGCCGAATGCTCTCACAACATATTGTAGCTTTAATCAGAATAGGTGAAAAATCAGGTCGTTTACAAGAAAACTTGATATTGATTTCTGAACAACAATCAAAAGATCGCTTATTCAAATCTCGTATCCGCTCAGCCATGCTTTATCCGGTTATTGTTATTATTGTCGCTTTTGTTTCCGGAATTGGCATTAGCTGGTTTATATTACCGCGGATTGTTGGAATCTTTAACATGATTGATACTGATGTTCCTTTACTCACTCGAATCCTGATCAAAATCGGTGAAATTTTTGTTAATTACGGAGCAATTTTGGTTCCCGGTCTTATGCTAACCATGATTGTTATTGTTTTCTTTTTATTTATCTTACCGAAAACAAAAACAGCCGGACAATGGCTTTTGTTCCATACACCGATCATTAAAAAAATGATTTTAGAAATTGAACTTTCACGCTTCGGTTTTATTTTGGGAATTTTGCTTAATGCTGGTTTGCCGATAGTTGACGCCTTGGACTCATTGCAAGAAGCCACTACTTTTTATAACTATCGCAAACTTTACATTCACCTGCGAGACCGCATCAATGAAGGCAGTTCTTTTATGCCTTGTTTTGAAGAAATTAAAAAATCAAATAAAATGGTTCCAATTCCGATTCAACATATGATCGAAACCGGAGCAAAATCAGGTACTTTAGCTGATAGCCTGCTTAAAATCGGAGCTATTTACGAAGCTAAAACAGAAATCACCACCAAAAGCCTGACCACTGTTTTGGAACCGATTTTGTTAATTATCATTGGTGTGGGTGTTTTGATTTTGGCTTTAGCTATTATCACTCCGATCTACGGACTGATTGGAAGTTTTTAGTTATCCATCCAAAGTAAGATTAATTATGTTCAAAGGTTTTACTCTGATTGAAATCATTATTGTCGTTGCCATTATCGGGATCCTGGCCGGGGTCTCTTTTCCTTTTTATCATTCACTATTAGCTAAAAACAATTTAGCTGTTGCCTCAACTTCTTTAAGCCAATCCTATCATCGTGCCCAAACCCTCTCACAAGCGGTTGAACAAGATTCCACTTGGGGTGTTAAAATCCAAACCGGAACGATCACCGTCTTTACCGGTACGGATTATCTGTCACGCGATGATGATTATGATGAAAATATAAATATTCCGAATGGCATAATCATCACCGGAATTGATGAAGTTGTTTTTACTAAGTTTTATGGTTTACCGGAATCTTACGGGACAACAACCTTAGAAACTGCAAATGGTGAGCAAGCAACAGTGATAATTAACAGCAAGGGAATGGTCTTGTATTAGGTTGTAGGTGGTAGGTAGTAGTGTAAATCTACAACCTACAACCTACAACCTCTCCCTACAACCTACCACCTACTACTTATGCACACCTCAAAACAATCCGGACTCAGTTTAATTGAAGCAATCATAGCTATTGCTCTTTTTGCAGTCCTGGTGTCCGGATTGGTTGGTTCATTGGTTTACGGACAAACCTCAACATCCTTGGCCGGAACTCGCAACCGTGCGGTCTTTGTGGCTGAAGAAGGTTTGGAAGCGGTTCGCAACATTAGTGATGATGACTTTTCAAATTTATCTGACGGAACTTATGGTCTGGCCGTTATTGCGAATGAATGGAATTTCTCCGGGTCGTATGATACTACCGATGCCTTTACGAGAGCGATCACTGTTTCCTCAGTTGACACATATACCAAGGACATTACTTCAACTGTTACTTGGGATCAAACCGAAGAACGTTCCGGAAGCATTTCATTGGTCACTCGTTTGACTGAATGGATGCGCGAAGTAATTACTTTAGGTGATTGGTCAAATCCGAGTGA
>JBDRNK010000058.1:0-4635 GCA_043811105.1 Candidatus Uhrbacteria bacterium | reverse complement strand
TGCTGATCTAATGCAAAAGGAGCTAAAAGACAAAGACATGATCAAGGTCTTTGAAGAAATTGAAATGCCTTTAGTTCCTATATTGTGGCAAATGGAACAGGCTGGAATTAAGATTGATACTAAGTTTTTAGATCAGTTTTCAAAAAAGTTGAATAAACGTATTGATGAATTAACAAAGAAGATATTCCAGCAAGCTGGTCAGGAATTTAATGTTCGTTCACCGAATCAGCTGGCAGAGATATTGTATGAGAAATTGAATCTACCGACCAAGGGAATTAAGAAAACCAAAAGTGGTTATTCAACTGCAGCTCCGGAATTGGTCAAACTGATGGATGCTCATCCGATTATCAAAATGATTGATGAATATCGTGAGTTGACTAAATTAGCTTCGACTTATGTTGATGCTTTGCCAAAGCTGGTAGATAAGGATGGTCGGGTGCATACAAGTTTTAATCAGACAGTAACTGCCACTGGTCGTTTAAGTTCTTCTAATCCTAATTTGCAGAATATTCCAATTCGAACTGAGTTGGGTCGGGAAATTCGCAAAGCATTTGTTGCGGATAAAGGGAAAGTGTTGATTGCAGCTGACTATTCCCAGATTGAACTGCGAGTGGTTTCAATTATTGCTAATGACAAAGCTTTTCAAAAGGCTTTTCATGAAGGTGCTGATATTCACACAAGAACATCGGCTGAAATATTAAACATTCCAGAGAAAGATGTAACCAAGGATCAGCGTCGAGCTGCAAAAGCAATTAACTTTGGTATTATTTATGGAATGGGGCCGCGAGCTTTAGCACTTTCAACCGGGTTGAGTTTTTCTGAGGCTCAGGATTTTATCCAGCGTTACTTAGATACTCATCCGTCGGTTCAGGATTATTTGGATAGCACAAAATTAAAGGCTCATGAAGATGGTTTCGTAGAAACATTGTTTGGTCGTCGTCGTTATTTTCCTGAGATTAATTCCGGAATGCAAATGTTGGTTGCCCAGGCTGAACGTATGGCAATTAATATGCCAGCTCAAGGGACTGCAGCAGATATAATGAAGATGGCCATGATTGCTGTGGGTGAAGAAATAAAGAAACAAAAAAATAAAGAAATAATAATGCTGCTTCAAGTGCATGATGAATTGGTTTTTGAGGTGGATCAGGCTAATGCTGAAGAAGCAGCTAAGTTGATTAAGAAAACAATGGAGAACGTGGTTGATCTAGCTGTGCCATTAGTGGTTGATGTTGATGTTGGGAAGAATTGGGGAGAGATGAAGCGAGTTTGACAGTCTGGTTCGTTCAGTTTATTGTTGATCGTCGTTTGAATTATGTTGGTTTGATTCATGCGGGTTGGCAAGGGGTGTCACATGGTATTGTTAAAAATTTTATTGATGCAATAAAAAAAGAACGATCGTATCCTCACGATCTGTTAATTTCGATCGGTCCATCAATTGGAGCCTGTCACTATACTGTTGATAATGAGCGCAAGCAAGTTATGTTGCAACGAAGTAGTGGTATTTCAAGTTCAGATTTTTCACGCAGACATGATGACCGGCATACAGTTGATTTGCGTGAAATAATTGTGCGTCAATTTATGGCTCAAGGTGTTCCACAAAGACAGATTGAAAATACAGCACCATGCACTGCGTGTGATCAAGAAAATTATTTTATATATCACCTAACCCGTGAATTCGATTGTATGTTGTCAGTTATTGGGATTAAATAATTTTCTCAGCCATCTTTGATGGCGTTCTGTTGGGAATGACGCCCGCAAGGGCGTCTGTTAACCAGACATCCTTGCGGATGTTGTTCCCTTAAAACCAGATCGAAGATCCGTTAGAAGACGTACTCCTTAAAAAAGTTTCTTGTAGCCGGCCAAATGTTCATTTCGGACATTTGGTCTTTGGTAAACCAGTCAGCATCAGCGATTTCAGTTGTGTCGATGGTCAGTTCTTGGTTGGTGTCGAGTCGACATGACCACCAGCAAGTCATTTGATCTCTTATATCTCCTGGTGCCTCTGTTACTTTTTTGATCGGTTCAATCTCAATATCAAGCTCTTCTCTGATTTCTCTAATCAAGGTGTCTTTTTCATTTTCTTCATCTTCAATATGCCCGCCAGGCGGATAATAAAAACCAGAAAATTCACCAAAGTCTCTTTTTGAACAAACAAGTAAATACTCCTGCTCATCTTGTTTGTTTGTTCGAGAAATAATTCCTACCACAACATGTTTCATATTAATATATTAAAACACTGTTACTTTGTTTTGTCGAATAGTCCTGTACTCAAATATTTTTCTCCTCGGTCTGGGAAGATGGTAACGATGGTGCCAGAGTTGATTGTTTGAGCTAGTTGACCTGCGGCCCACATGGCTGCACCTGAACTCATACCAACAAAAATACCCTCTTGTCTGATAATCTGTCGAGCAGTTTCAAAGGCATCCTCAGATTCAACCTGAATCACTTGATCAATTTGACTCGAATCATAAATAGAAGGAACTATGGCCTCGGCCATGTTTTTTAATCCTTGAATGTAATGGTCGCGGATAGGCTCGGCACTTACGATCTTAATATTGGGATTCATTTTTTTAAAATAACCACCTACACCCATGAGCGTGCCTGACGTACCGATTGATGAAACAAAATAGTCAATCTGACCGTTAGTCTGTTTCCAGATTTCTTTTGCAGTTGTTTCATAATGGGCCAGTTTGTTGTATTTATTTGAGAACTGGTCAGGCATGAAATATTTTCCCGGGTCATTTGAAACCATACTGCGGGCTTTGAGTATTGCGCCATCTGTTCCTTGAGTAGAGTCAGTCAGGATTATTTTTGCACCAAAGGCCTGGATCATTGTTCTACGTTCTTGGGAAACAGCTTTACTCATAATGATTTTGACTGGATAACCTTTTATGGTGCCGATCATTGCTAAAGCAATACCAGTGTTGCCAGAGGTGGCTTCAATGATTGTTTTGTTTTTTGTTAGCTGGCCTTCAGATTCGGCTTGTTCAATCATTTTCAATGCAATGCGATCTTTGATACTTCCTCCAGGGTTTACACCTTCAATTTTTGCGTAGATATGTTTTTTAGAATCCGGATTTAATTTGTTGATTTGAACCAAAGGCGTATTCCCAATGGTTGATAAGATGTTTGTGTGAAACATATTTATTTATATTTATTTTTTAATAATCAAAAAACTCTCGGATGCCCCGAGAGCGTAAAATAAACCGCACACTCAGAGCTATCCAAGAGCGCAGCAGCAAGTTAGATTGTTGAAAAGTTGTGACATACTCTTTTTGCTTTTTATCACGTATACGACTAAAATGCAAACGTATGCTTATTTTTGTCTATGGTGAAGATACTTTTCGAGTTAGAGAAAAGGTTAAGGTGATGAAGAAAAAGTTTATTGAGAAGTTTGATAAAAGCGGGATGAACCTAGCTGAGTTTTTGAATAAGTTGGAATTGGGTCAGGTTATGCAGGCTGTTCAAAGCCCACCATTTTTAGGTGACAAACGAATGGTTGTTGTGCGTGATCTTTGTGGTTCGTTGAAAAAAGACCAGATTGAAGATTGGCAAAATGGATTATCAAAGACGTCGGAATCAACAATTGTTGTTCTCTGGGAAGAAATGGATCCTAAAAAACTTGAAAAGCATGTTTTGTACAAGGGGCTTTCAAAGCAGTCCGAAGTTCATTCATATCCTTTTCCGTTGCTACAAGGTGCAGAGTTAACGCGCTGGGTTGTAGCTCGGGTAACTGAAATGGGAGCTCGGATAAATCAAGATGCATTACAATCTTTGGTTGAGCGAGTTGGTTCTGATCTGTGGCAAATGCAACATGAGTTAGAAAAATTAGTTGCCTACTCAGGGAAAACGATTATTACGATAGAGATGGTCGAAAAGCTGGTGCGAGCCAGTTTTGAGGATCAGATCTTTCAGTTAGTTGATGCGATTAGTCACCGTAACGTTGATCAAGCTATTCGTTTGCTTGAGGAGGAGCGTTGGAGTGGGGCTACGGATCAATATATATTTGGGATGTTGGCCCGTCAGGTTCGTATTTTACTGGGAACGCGCTCAGTACTAGATTTTAATCCAAATACAACCAAAGATCTGGTTGCAGCCGAGCTTTCCTTGCATCCGTTTGTGGCTCAAAAAGCCATTGGTCAAGCTTGGTCATTTGAAACAGCTGACTTAGTTCGAGCCCATGCTTTATTGTTTGAGATTGATCAAGCAACAAAAAAAGGGCGTCTTGGCTCTGAGTTGGCAGTTGATTTAGTTGTTGCTGAGATGCTATCTTGATTTTTTTCAGCCATCCTTGATGGCGTACTCTCTAAAGATTGGATTAGAGATCCGTTAGAAAAATATTACAGACCAAAAACCGCGGGCAACCCGCGATTTTTCTTGTCCTCCGTAGCTTTAGCGAAGGGGGATTATTTCTTTTTAATTGCATTTAACTTTTGCATCATTCGTGATTTTATTCGGGCAGCATTGTTTTTATGAAACACATTGTTCTTGGTAGCCTTATCAATCATTTTACCGATTTTGTGATAAAGCTCTTCTGCTTTAGTTGCATCATTGGCTTCGATGGCTTTTCGAAAATATCGCTTGTTTGAACTTATTTCATCCTTAACGATTTTATTTCTCGCCGCTCGTTTTTCA
>JBDRNK010000057.1:0-34761 GCA_043811105.1 Candidatus Uhrbacteria bacterium | reverse complement strand
TCTTGATCAGCCAACTGAGCGGATCAAGGATTTTATTGCCCACAACAAAGAAGAGTTTGCTCCCAATTTTGATGATGGGGGTTTTATTATTGAGTTGGTTGATGGAGTGCTGAAGAATCGGGACGAGATTGATCAGTTGATCATCCAGTTCGCTCCTGATTGGCCGTTGGAAACAATTACTACCGTTGATCGAAACGTTTTGCGTTTGGGGACGTACGAGCTTAGGTTTTCTGAAAATGTACCATCTAAAGTTGCAATTAACGAAGCAATTGAATTAGCCAAAGGTTTTGGTGGTGAAGCATCCGGTCGGTTCGTAAATGGAGTTCTGGGAGCGATCTATAAACACATGGTTGCTAACGGGGAAGTAAAAGAGGTGGACAAAGAGCCGGAGAAAAAGAAAGATGAGGAAAAGAAAGAAGAAGAAAATAAAAAATAGTTTCTTAATTTATTATCCTATGTCTGAAGAAAAGGATTTGACTGCGCTTGAAGAAAGGCTTGGCCTGAAGTTTCAAAATATTGATACCTTACGCCAAGCACTTGTTCACCGCAGTTTCCTGAACGAACACCCGGGTTTTCACTTGGGTCATAATGAGCGTCTTGAGTTTCTTGGTGATGCGGTGCTTGAGTTAATAGTCACCGAACACTTGTACAATAATTTTGATAATCCCGAAGGCGAGCTAACCAACTGGCGAGCAGCTTTGGTGAACGCTGAGATGAATGCGGATTTGGCTATAGCACTTGATATTGATGATCACATGTATTTATCAAAAGGTGAGTCAAAAGACACGGATTCAAAAGCCCGTCGTTATATTTTGGCCAATGCTTTTGAAGCGATCATCGGAGCGATTTATGTGGATTCCGGTTGGGAAGCATCAAAGGATTTTATTATTCGAACTTCTTTAGCAGAGTTACCGCGAGTGTTGAAAGACAAATTATATATTGATCCGAAAAGCCGATTTCAAGAGGCCTCGCAAGAACGCTTTAGCCTCACTCCATCTTACAAGGTTTTAGAAGAATCAGGTCCGGATCATTCCAAGAAATTTATTGTCGGGGTGTATCTTGGAAAAGAAATGGTGGCCGAAGGCGAAGGCAGTAGTAAACATGAAGCTCAGGTATCTGCAGCCGCAGCCGCGATTGAGAAAAAGGGATGGTAGGGGAAAAAAGTTTCAAGTTTCAAGTTGCAGGTTTCAAGTTTTTGGTATGACAAAACTCCTTATTCACGTTTGTTGTGGAACTTGTGGAGCTTGGGTTCCGAAAAAACTAAGTCACGACTTTGATGTGACTTTGTTTTATTTTAATCCAAACATTCATCCACCAGAGGAGTATCAGTATCGTTTGGAAGGAGTCAAGTTGATGGCTGATGAGTTAGGTTTAGAATTGGTTGAAGGTGAATATGATCCGCAAAGTTGGTTTGAGTTTGTTCTGCGAACGGGACCGACAAGCGTAAGCTTGTCAAATCAACATGACAGGCTGATCAGCCTTCGCCAAGGCTTCGGCCGGCAGGCGCCTGTCGATCCCAAGAACGAACCAGAAGGCGGTGCTCGCTGTCAGCTTTGTTTTGAACATCGTCTGCGGGCTACTGCAGAATACGCTCGGGATAATAAATTCGATTGCTTCGCAACAACCTTGACTGTTGGTCGACGCAAGCCGGCAAGTAAGATTAATCCGATCGGACTTCGAATCGCTTCGGAACTAGGAATCGAATTTTTAGATCGAGATTTCAAAAAAGCCGGTGGCGAAGATCTGTCCCAAATCCGCGCCCGCGATCTTGGTGTATACCGCCAGGAATATTGTGGTTGTGTTTATTCTCGATTGCGCGGGATCGACAAGCGTAAGCTTGTCAAATAAAAACCCCCACGTCACTGACGTAGGGTTTAGTTTAGTAGTTGCTGATTGGTTCGTTGTCAGGAGTATTGAAGTCAACCTTGAACTTCTTATCCCGATATTCGACCGTGCAATTCATAACAGTATCGTTACTGTAGAAACTGCACTCAGCCTGTATTGCTTCAGGGTCACCATCAGCATTGTTGAGCGTGCTCTCCAAGGAGAGTCCGATCTTGGACTCAGATGCATTTTCATACCAGGCAATGCCAGTCATCCAGGCAAAGAAGAAACCAGAACCGCGTTCCCATTCACCGGTACTGCTCATTTCTGCCAGGTGCAGTGTGATCGAACAGTTTTCAGCTGTCTGACCATTGCTGAACTTGAGATCGATCTGAGCCATGACAAACTCGCCACTAGATAGCTGCCAAACCTCGCTGTTCAGTTCGGAGTTGATGTCGACCAGATCGTTGCCGTTGATGTCCTGGGCTTCGACTGGGGTACAGCCAACAGACAGAACAGCTAGGATGAAGATGCGCGTCAGGTACTTCATGTTGGACTCCTTACAGGTCGCCGAGATAGGTTAGGTCGTGCAGTTCAGTTAGACCAGAACAGTCAGCACTGACAATTGTATTGGCAATATCTTCGATCATTGCCAGAAAGGCTGCATCGTCAGGTGCGGATGGGTCAAAGTCCTCGATCGGGTAAAAGTCCCAAACCATCGGGTCCTGATAAGCGATGTCATCCAGGACCTCGGTGTTTCGGTATAGGCCACCGTTCTGGAAACGCATGCTCAGGGTGCGGGCAGCAGGATCGAATTCACCACAGATGCCTGAGTCCTGGTCAGAAGCATGCCCATAGAATTTGAAGGTCTCATCTTCCTGAGGATAGATACTGAACATGGCCTGTGACAAGCCGATGTAAGGCAGACAAGAAATGTCTTCAGCAGTCGGATCACCTCCATTGTAAACAATGTTACCCATAGGATCGTATTTGACTGCTCCTCCGGATCCAGTTGGGATGTAGATTACGCCGCCGCCTTGCTGGGATCCAGGATTGCCCATGTTTGAAATTAACCAAAGAGGCATTTCTCCCCCCTGAAGACCATTGGCATCCAGGGTCCAGGCAATGTTCTGGTCATAAGAACTGACCTGGGCAATGAAAACACCGTACCAGGCCAGAGACTGTTCTTCAGTGATTGCCTCCTCGTGGCCCATGTTGGTATTTTCACAGTCTCCGTAATCCGGGTTTTCGTCGTCTGCGTCGTACCATTCACTACAACCACTATTGGCCAAGAGAATGGTCAGCATTGTCAAGATTACCAAAAGACCAAGCTTCATTTGTACCTCCAGTACGCAAGAACTGCAGAATTTAACTCTTACAGTTCTATCGAAGCTAGAAGATCTTAGTACAAAAAGCCGATTGTGTCAAGTGTCTTTGAATAAAAAATCCGCATCAAGGCGATGCGGGTTTGGGTTTGACCCCAAGTTCGATTTCGGTTTTTGTAATAAACTCTTCGCAAAAGTCACGGAAGGCTTGGCCAGGGTGGGCATGAAGATAGGCCCAGACTTCTTGGTTGACTGTCTGCCATTTCAGCTCAACACGATTGCATCGTTTTGCGTTCGTCGGAACAAGAATTCCGTCGATCACGTCTTGCAAGCGCATGAAAACCAATTGGGTTCGATGTAGTTGCTGAGAGTGTTCGTCTGTGCGCATTATTTCAATCGCCCAAAGAATTGAGTTATCAATGGTCGAGGTTTTTAGGACTTGACCAACAGTGTTGGCCGGGATCCAGACTGCCAAACGTGGCTCAGTATTTGGCAACATAGTCAGATGTCTGGTGGTTGATATGAGGAAACTGCCTTCAACGATGTCTTGGATTTGCATTTGATCCTCGCATCAGGACAACGTTGTCATGATTTGTTTTGCCTACGTATAATGTGCCGCTGATAGTTAAACAGAGGTTAGGGGGTTATGTCAAGAATATAATCTTGACATCTGAATAGAAAAACGGTATATTTTCGACCATAAGTATGCCCCGTTAGCTCAGTTGGCAGAGCAGTTGGCTCTTAACCAAACGGTCGGAGGTTCGAATCCTCCACGGGGCACCATCCCCCGTCGTCCCCCACTACTACGCAAAACTTGGTAGTGGGGGACTATGGGGGATGTCCCACATAGCTCGAACGTAATGCGAGCGACGTGGGACTATAAAATACAAAATGCAGGCGTAGCTCAGTTGGATAGAGCGTCTGGCTTCGGACCAGAAGGTCGGGGGTTCGAGCCCCTCCGCCTGCACCAAGAAGTTTCAAGAGGTTGAACAATTAAATATCAGGGTAATGAAGGGACACGTTTTAGATGGTGTAGCGCCCTATATGCGAGAATATTTTATTGTCGATGACGAACAGAAATCAGTTGACATTGCGCAGGAATTACAAAAAAAGCGGCGCAGAAATGCTCATCTCTTATTTACCTGTGGGCAGTGCCGAAGCGTCAAGATTTTATGCTAATGAGGCAATAAAGGCTGGAGTCGTATTTATTAACGCTATCCCTGAATTTATTTGTTCTAAACCAGAATGGATTGTTAAATTTAAAGAAAAAGGGATACCTTGTGCCGGCGATGATATAAAATCTCAATTTGGCGCGACTATCCTGCACAGAATTGTAACAAGATTTATTGAAGATCGTGGACATAAGATTGATAACACATATCAATTAAACATCGGCGGGAATACAGATTTTTTAAACATGAAAGATGAAAGTCGGCTGGCTTCAAAAAGATTATCAAAAACGAATGCGGTGACTTCAATACTTGGAGAAAAAGAGTTTGGGGTTCGAATTGGCCCTAGTGATTACATACCACATCTTAATGACAATAAAATTTGCTATATAAATGTTAAAGGTAAACAGTTTGGAGGATTGCCTTTTGAATTAGATATTAAATTAAGTGTTGAAGATAGCCCGAATAGTGCTGGGGTTATGATAGATGTTATTTGAGCCATGAGAGTTGCTCTTGATCGTGGAATCTCAGGAAACCTAGAAGTAGTAAACGCATACTATTTCAAGTCACCAGAAGTTCAATTTAGAGACGATATTGCCAGGACAATGGTTGAAGACTTTTTCAATTTTAAGCAATAAGATTATTATGATTTACATTCATAAAAAAGAACTACCAGAGCTTGAGTATGAATTTGTCGAACGTAAAGGTCTTGGTCATCCAGACACCTTGTCCGATGCTCTTGCCGAGTTTTTGTCAGTTAACTATTCAAACTATACTCTGAAGAATTTCGATGCAGTCTTACATCATAACTTTGATAAGGTTGGATTACTTGGCGGTGCTTCATTCGTAAAATTTGGTGAGGGATACTTAACAAAACCGATAAGAGTATTACTTAACGGTCGCGCTTCAACAAAATTCGGAGACAAAAATATTCCAGTTGAAAACTTGTTAAAATCTTGGACTAGTGAATTTCTTCTAAACAAATTTAGAAATCTAATAAAAGAAAGTGATCTGGAGATTCATTATAACTTAAGTGCACAAAGCAGTCCCGGCAAAACCGAAGACTTTAAGTCTACGAATACTCCTCGAAAATTTTGGTTTGAACCAAGAAATTTTGACGATCTTCCGGAAATTAAGAAATTATTTTCCAATGATACTTCTTTGGGTGTAGGTTACGCTCCTCATTCCAAATTAGAGAAACTTGTCTTAGATATTGAAGAAACTCTAAACTCTGAGAGTTTTAAAAAGGATTATCCGTGGATAGGATCTGATATTAAAATAATGGGCACGAGGCATGGTCAGCAGTTTGGCGTGACTTTATGTATACCGCAAATAGCCAACTATGTACATTCAGTAGATGAATATAGACAAAATTTAGAGCAGGCTAAACAAGTTATTTTCAAGATTTCTAAAAATATTGGAATAAATAATCTCGAGCTATCTTGTAATACCCGTGATAATTTAGAGACAAAGGAACTTTATCTTACGGCAATCGGTTCCTCAATAGAAAGTGGTGATGAAGGTTTGGTTGGTAGAGGAAATAGAGTAAACGGGATAATTTCACCTACAAGACTTATGAGCATGGAAGGGGCTTGCGGTAAAAATCCTGTTTATCATATCGGTAAGATTTACTATGTGGCTGCCAACGAGATTAGTAAAAAAATATCTGAAAAGTTTGGCGTCGCAAATGAAGTCTCTTTGATTAGCCAAAGTGGCCGAGATTTACTTGATCCATGGAAGACATTCGTTACTTTATATAATTCAGATATAAGCGAAGAACAGGTTCTTATTTTTGTTGAAAACGAGTTAAAAAATATTCCGGAAATAACCAGAGGCCTATTAGAGAATAAATTAAGGCTATTTTAAATTTTAATGTTATGGAAAAGATGCCTAATCAAGAAAAGGAAACAACAAGATTGGAATATCTGACTACCCACGTTGGCCTAGTCAGGCAGCCTGATGGAAAATATTTACTTGATGAAAAAGTATATTCAATAGATATTCAAAATGAAAGCTTATTAGAACACATACCTACAATTAAGCCGGATGGAGTGATTAGACCACAAGGAGACACGACTATTCTTACTTCAGCTGGTATCCAGCACCTTGAAACTCTTGAGCGTGACAAAATTAATTTAGAAGGTGAGAAGTTCAAAATTACACAACCAGTTATCCGCAGTCAGTTTATGGATAATATCAAAGAAGGTTATTCGACATCTTTTATAGATGAGGCTGTCGCTCAACTTGGAGTATTAGATGAAGATTTTTTTAGCATGTGTAAACAAATGGTAATCGATTCGTTAAATCATGATGCGGATATACAAAAATACCATTTAACAATTGATGTCCAAAATGATCGTTGGGGTCAAAAAAAGTTCACCAAATTAGTAGTCACTTTGTATTATGTTGGAAACGAAGTATCGGAAGGCGTATATATAGATAAATTTCCTAAAATTAATGGGCAGACTGTTCCCGTTGCCGAAACAACCCACAGCGCTGAAAGATTTAATTGGATTCACAGAGAAAATAGAAACCAACCATATTTTATTGGTTTTGAAGAATTCTACCATCCTGATAATAAAGATGATGTCGCAAGAATTATAGATCCCGTCAGAACGGCTACATTGATGCTCATGCAAGGAGTTGTTCCATCTCATAAGGATCCCGGGTTCAGATTAAGGCAGCTGATTAAAAGATTTGTGGAAAGAAATGCCGATACTTCTTTTTCCGAAGATAGACTTTTGGATTTATCATATGATTTTTGGTTAGGAAATAACGTTGAAGGAATTCTTAACAAGATCGAGGTTTATGAATTACTAAAGAAAGAAATGACACGTGCTCAAAATGTACATATCGTCAGTCGCGTCGAGAGAGATACGGGTAAGAAAATTAAGGTTGACGTGAATTTAAGTACAGATGAATTTCTTAAAAGAATCTACTCTTCATCTCCAGAGGAGATTATTGGGGTAGTAAAAAGTATTAATTTAAAAAGATATGAGTAAACTTTTTTTAAGCGGTGGTGGCGATATAGAGACATCATATCCGTTCGACAGTCTATTCTTTGATTCATTGTCACAAAGTGCGAATATTCTTTATATTCCCGTTGCAATGGCAACCACCATGACTAGAACAGAAGCGTCTTTTGACTGGTTTTCAAAATTGATTTCAAGCCATTCAAGTAGCGACAGACACTTAGATTTTACTATGTGGAATGCTGGAGATGCTTTACCTATCCTACATAATTACGATGCTGTATATGTTGGCGGTGGCAATACATATAGACTCTTGATGGTGTTAGAAAAACTAGGAATGCTTGATGCTCTAAAAAAATATATCAGA
Organism: Candidatus Uhrbacteria bacterium; assembly: GCA_043811105.1. Taxonomy (GTDB): domain Bacteria; phylum Patescibacteriota; class Patescibacteriia; order UBA9934; family CAZDDW01; genus CAZDDW01. Next base: position 27,104 of record JBDRNK010000057.1, on the reverse strand, counting down.
AATGGCGGTATCTATTATGGGGGGAGTGCTGGTGCCGTGATAGTTGGTAAAAGCTTACGGACAGTGGAGGAAGAAAATTTAGAAAATTATTCAAAGCATGATGGTATGAATCTTATTAATAATATTTCTATATTCCCGCATTTCTCAGATAGCGAGGAGCAAAAAAATACCATTAGAAATATTTGTGGTAATTATGCCTTAACAATAGCCGCGCTTCCTGAAAATTCCGGTCTTATTCTCGATGAGCGAGGTATAAGTGTTTACGGTAATATGTATTTATATGAACAAGAAAAGGAAACTGTTTTTTATACATCTGGGCAAATTATCAAGTAACTCCGGTCATACAGCGCGATTACGCTATGAGTTAAAGGATCTCAGCAAGATGGCAGATATTTCGATTTTGTCTCTGACAAATGATCTTGACCAATCTTTCCTTAATAAATATCCAAATGTACATTTTTATGTTCTGCCGATTAGGTTTAATGGCTGGAGAGTCGTTAATTTGGGTTATATTGTAGAGCAGATAGATGAAATAATCAGCTTTTGTAAGCCAGATATTGTTATTTTGTGTGTTGAGATTTGGGATTTAATTGTAGGATTACATAAAAAAATATCTAATAAAGTAGTGTTTCGTGCTATTTGCCACGCAATGCCATTTTTGGGTTCACCCTTAAATCCAACAAAATCCTTTGAATCAGATGTAAGAAAATTTGCTAATAAGCAAACGTTAAAATACAGAAAAAACTACATTATCAAACACTACAAAGAATTTCCTAAAGTTATAAATTCTGACTTACTAATTGCAAATAATGCAACCGTTGCTTTTTATTTCAAACATTATTTCCCCAGGTCATTGTTTTGGAGACAAGTGCCTCATGTTTCAGTCGACCCGCATAAAACATCTAGAACTTTAGATATCGATTATGATTTTTGTTATATGGCGAGAATGGAGAAAGGAAAGGGAGTAGAATATCTGCAAGATTTGTTTAACAAAATTTCAATCAGGTTGGGTAAAAAAGTTAGAGTGGCAATCATGGGGAGAGCTGATGATAAGTACTCTCAAGAGGAACTTAGGAGGTTAATTGAAAGTAAAAGTGAATCTTTTTCCATTCGTTTTTTTGGTTGGGCGGATGATAAAACTAAAGCTGAAGTGTTAAGTAAAAGCGGTTGTTTTATTTATCCGTCAATTTACGATAATTTTCCGACAGTGGTTAATGAAGCCATGGCTCATGGCTTGCCTGTGGCAATGTGGGATAATCTTTTTTATAGAGTTAACTATTCTGACATAAAGTCTGTATCCGTGGCTACACCTTTTAATGTTGAACATCTGGCTTCAATAGCTGTGAATCTGTTAAAAAGAAAATCCACCGTAAGTCGCCATTCTATAGAATACATAAAGGAAAATGGTGGCTCCAGATCAGTGGCAAAAGATGATCTTATGCTATTTGATGAGATAATTAAGTATTATGAAAGAAATAAATAATAATTTTGAAAGAATTTTTCCGAAAGAGAATGCTATTGTAATGCTTCATGCTCACGCTGATGATGAGTCTCTCTTGTCTGCTGGTACTATAAATGAATTTATAGTACACAATTACAATGTTTTATTGATCTATTTGGCTACGGGTTTTATTGAAGAAGAAAAAAGAACAACAATTAGGCGGAAAGAACTTGCCGAAGCTTTAAAGGTCTTGGGTGTGAAAAATGTAGAGTTTCTTGAGTATTGTGAACCTAAATATACCAAAAATGGTAAACCTCTTTTTTTACAATCAATAAAAGAAGTCTCAAACGGCATAAGAACAATTATTGAAAAAAGAGGTATAAAACATTATACGCTTTTTTCATACGATAAAAACGGTGGCTACGGCAATAAAGACCATCTCGTAGTACATAAGGCGGGTAGATTGTTATTCAAGAATTCGTCACCGTTTAGTCTACTATTTGAGGTGACAATCCCAAGAGATGTATACTTGCGTTGGCTCGGAAAAAATAACAATAATGTTCCTGAACTATATTTACCGAAACTAAATTACTGGTCTACAGAATTCGGATTGAAAAACGAAGAGATTGATTATTTTTATTTATTAAACTCTATGCAAATAAAATTAAAGAAAAAAGCTCTTAGTAAACATGTCTCACAAATAAAGAATACGGAATTCCCACTATCTCTCACCAATGCCGATTTTATAGAATTATTCGGCAGAGAATACTTCGCTTATGTTGATAGATTGATTCTGTGAGATATTATGAACACCGCCGAAGCCACAGAGTGAATACGAAGCGACGGCGGCAAAACCAAAAATTTCCTTCCTTTCAAATGTTCCGCTTCGCGGCGGGTGGTGTGTGTGGGGGGGGAGACGCAAATAAAAATGATAGGAAATTTTTGGGTTTTGCCCCGTGCGAGCTTGTCGAGCGCGACCGAGGCGCGAAATCACTGCGAAATCGGGGCGTACAATTCAGTTCCGAATCATCACACGCTCGGCGCGTGGGAATCAATCAATCGCTTCGCGATTGGAAAAAGGTTCGCGCAAAGGTTAATATTTCTGCACCAAAGAATCATCGGTTTTACCGGTGGTTTTTTGATTCCTTGACATTTGTTCATATTCAGGTAAGCTGATTCAGTCGCATCAAACGATCAGACAGGAGGATACACATGGGCGGGTCGAACACATTGACTCTTCAAGAGCAGAATGGAAAGTGTTTCTTTGCTGGGCAAGATCCAGATGGTAGGCCTACACAGGTTCCTAGCATGGCCATGCCCGCACTTGGTGAAGTCAACGAGACCCTATACGCGCTCATGCCGGATGGTCAGCTACGGCTGGTGCTCAAGCGAGTGCGTGGAGCTCTGTACAAGGATCCGGAAACTGGTAAACTGGTTCCTGGAAACGGAACCTACATCAGCTACCACCCTGGTACGCCATTGGTCGTGGTCAAATTCAAGGGGGATGGTCAGGCCGTGATTGAGGCCGATCACTGTACCTTGCCAGTCGGCGCAGCGCTCGTTCGCAATCAGGACAACTAACTTCGTGGATCTCACTCGAGATCCTTTTTTTATTTATCCACCGTCGGGGTCAGACCCCGGTTGTGTAATACTGGGTAACAAAAAAGCGCCGGTTGTGGCGCGAAGGGAAAAAGATCAGACATTGACTACCAAACACCAGTCCTTGAAAAGTACACCAAGGATGTGAAGGAAATCGATTAAGGGTATTTGCCGTTGATACAATTGTGTTTGAATACATTTGACTCCTTGGTCAGTGTTCAAATATTTGTCAAAAAAAGCAACTCCTTTGAATCGTTCACAAATTATGGATTCAGCGAACCTTTCAACAAACAACTCTTCATCAAAAGGTGAACTACCCTCGGAGCAGATTTCAAGAACTTGTCGTAGCTGTTCTGTCTGCTCAGGTGTGAGCCGAGCACGTGGCTGTGTATTCATCCATGCCAGCAATTCAGAACCCGTTAATACTGGCCGGATCAGATCCCAGCCTTCATACTTGAGAACGATCGAGTCGGCTGTGATTCGAAAGAACTTACTAAAAATGCAACGAGCAAAAGACCTTTTGGTTTTAGATGAAAGTCTTTCGGTGTTTGACATGTCTTTTCTCCTTGTTTGTAATTTAAGCACAGTATCATTTAGCGGTCAAGCCTTGAATTAACTTAGCCTATTTGGTACTATTAGCTGCGTATGAAATATTCCAAACTATTTGGCAAGACCAATAAGATGAAGCCGGCTGATGCTGATTCAGCCAACGCTCGGCTGTTGCTTCAAGCCGGATTTGTAAATCAACTGGCTGCTGGTATTTTTACTTATCTGCCACTTGGACTACGAGTTCTTAAAAAGATCAAAAAGATCGTTCGTGAAGAAATGAATATCATTGATGGACAGGAAATTTTGATGCCGGCGCTAACGCCAAAGGATATTTGGGATCAAACCGGACGCTGGGACAAGATTGATGTTTTGTTCAAGCTCGAAGGAGCTGGTGGCAAAGAGTATGCTTTGGGATCAACACATGAAGAAGTGGTTACTCCGTTGGTCAAACAGTATGTGAAGTCGTATCGCGATCTACCCTTGGCTGTGTATCAGATTCAAGATAAGTTTCGCAACGAGCCAAGAGCCAAGTCCGGTCTATTGCGCGGTCGTGAATTTTTAATGAAAGACTTGTACAGCTTTCATCTTTCAACTGAAGACTTCGAAGATTATTACGAAAAATCCAAGCAAGCGTATCTGAATGTGTTTAATCGATGTGGACTTGATGCGATCATAGTAGCAGCATCAGGCGGTGATTTTTCAAAACACTCGCACGAGTTTCAGGTGTTGACTGAGTCCGGAGAGGACCATGTTTATCACTGTGATTGTGGCTGGGCTGAGAATAAAGAGATTGTTTCGGTCAAAGAAGGAGGTAGTTGCCCGGAATGTGGAAAAGGCCAGGTCAAAGTTGACAAGGCTATTGAAGTTGGAAATATCTTTCCACTCAAGGACCGATTCACCAGCGCCTTTGATTTCAAGGTTCAAGGGCCTGATGGTCAGCCGGTTGAAGTGATCATGGGTTGTTATGGAATCGGTCCTTCACGAGTTATGGGGTCAGTAGTTGAAGTTCATCACGATGATCGAGGAATAATTTGGCCAAAGTCGATTGCTCCGTATCAAGTTGAGATTGTGACTGTAAATTCAAAAGATGAGCAAGTGCAAAAACAGGTGATCGACACGGCCACGAAAGTACACGACGAACTGGAGGCTGTTCAGATCGAAGTCCTTTGGGATGATCGCGATGTTTCGCCTGGTGAAAAGTTTGCCGATGCTGATCTGATCGGGATTCCTTTGCGTTTAGTTATTTCAGAAAAAACACTAGCCCAAGATTCAGTTGAAGTAAAAGAACGAGCCAGTGATCAAACTAGTTTAGTTAAACTTGATAAAATTAAAAATGAAGTATGCGAAAGTTATTCTTAGTTGCCATAACAGCGATCCTGGTTACTACCGGTTGGGGATGCAGTCAGGGGGAGGAAGGGAATTTACCAACCATTCAACCAACTTGGGAAGTTTATGAAAATCAGGAGTTAGGTTTTGCTTTTCAATATCCAGAAGAATATACCGTGAATATAAAAGAAGTTGGTGACACGGCAACATACATGGGAAGAGAAATGGATTTTATTTTGTCACTTGCTGTTCCTACTGAAACAGCCCCGGAGTCATTGTTTTATGTTTTCTATGCTCAAGGAACAAATCTGGATCAGTTTAAAGAAACTATTGCCGGAGGTTATGGAGAAGTGGCTGGGGCCGGAGAAATTATTCGGGAAGAAACAATGAATTATGGTGGTTTGGACCTGCTTTTATTGGAAAATACAACAGCAATGGAAGGGGTTTCCAAGACTAATTATCTGACTACAGTAGATGGCGGTTTGCTAATCTTTTCGTTATTTCTAGGAACCGAAGGAAGTTTTGAAGAGATCCTGCCGACGTTGAGGGAATTGAAATAAGAAACTAAGAAAATAAAAAACTAAAAAAATAAGAAAGTAAGCATAGTGCCTATTTTCTTAGTTTCTTCTAGTACACCTTTCGCTCACCTTTCAAAGCTTTCTTCAGAGCACTACCGGCCTTGAATTTAGGTACTACAACCGGTGGAATTTGGATCTTTTCCGTTGGCTTTTGCGGGTTAACTCCAATACGGCCTTTGCGAGTTCGGGCTGAAAAAGTACCGAATCCGGCTATAGTTACCTCACCGCCTTCAACCAAGGTGCGAGTGACAATATCTTGAAAGGCCTCGACAAATTCTTCGCCCTGTTTTTTAGAAACACCGACACGGTCGGCAATGCGAGCCGCAAGTTCTGCTTTGTTCATATGATAGTTGTTAATATTTGATTGTCATAATTTCTAGGTAAGTATAGCGGAATTATAGATTTTTGACAAGCTGACGCTTGTCGATCCCAACAAAATGGAACCCTGAAGGGTTCCACTACATTTCTATGATTCGTTGGATTCGTTCGATTGAGACTGCTTGACCATCTTTGACTTTTACCAAGATGGCATTAATTTCCACCGGGCCGGATTCAGGAACTTCGTACTTACCAAGCACACCTTCTTTCATTCCTTCCAGGATCGGTTCATATTTTCCACCAATTGCTTGATTGTGTGATCCAACCATTCCCACATCGGTGATGTATGCAGTGCCTTTGGGTAGGATGCGTTCGTCTGCGGTTTGGACATGAGTGTGGGTGCCATATAGACAAGAGACCCGACCATCAAGATACAAACCCAGAACATTTTTTTCTGAAGTGGCTTCGGCATGGAAGTCAATCAGAACAGCGTCAAAATGTTCCTTGATATTACTGGACAAGACTCGGTCGGTTGTTTCAATAAAATCTTGATAAGCATCATCAATAAACGTCCGACCATTCAAGCAAATAATTAAGCAGTGGTTGAATATCGTGTAACCAATACCTTCGTTTCGCGGATCGTTTAGCGGTCGAAGTACTCGGCGGTTTATTTCTGGATCAGAAAAAACTTCTTTGTATGCCGGATTAGCCCAGATGTGGTTGCCACTAGTCAGGACATCAACACCGGCATCAAACATTTGGTTTACTGTTTTTGGGGTAATACCAAAACCATGAGCCAGGTTTTCGGCATTGGCCAGAACAAGATCCGGTTGGTATTGAGAATGCAAATCGGGAAGCGCCTGGGTTAGGGCTTCCCGACCAATTTTTCCAATAACGTCTCCGAAGATTAGGATTGTTTTATCGTGCATACTCAATAACACGAGTTTCTCGGATTAGGGTTACTTTAACTTCACCAGGATACGAGAGCTCGCTTTCAATCTTTTTGGCAATCTCTTTCGCCATTTTATATGCACTAAAATCATCAATTTCTTGTGGTTGAACAAAGACACGTATTTCACGACCGGCCTGAATAGCATAGGCTTTTTCAACGCCAGGGAAGGTTGAGGCGGTTCGTTCCAGTTCTTCCATGCGTTGTAAGAATTGTTCCAAGGTCTGTTTACGTGCACCAGGACGAGCTCCGGAAATAGCATCAGCCGCTTTGATAATCGCTCCTTCAATTGTTTTCGGTCGATCTTCATGGTGAGCAATTGACTGGTAAGAAATTTCTTCAGGAAAATTGAATTTCTTCATGATGTTGTAGCCGATCTCCGGATGCGCTCCTTGCATGTCATGATCAACAGCCTTTCCAATATCATGGAACAGCCCGCCTTTTTTACAGATTGTTACATCAGCCCCCAACTCTTCAGCCATTGAGGCAGACAGCTGAGCCACTTCGATTGAATGCTGTAATACATTTTGACCATAGCTTGTTCTGAATTTCAATCGTCCTAAAATAGAAACCAGTTTTGGGTCAATTGATGATACCGGAAGCCCTAGTTCATACAATGCATCCTCACCGGCTTTTCTGATTTCAATTGCCAAACTCTTTTTTGCTTCTTGAACAGCGTCTTCAATTCGAGCCGGATGAATTCGACCGTCCTTGATCAAAATATCTAAAGCCCGTTTAGCCATTTGGCGACGGATTGGTGAGAAACCACTGACAGTAATCATCTCCGGAGTGTCATCAACAATAATTTCACAACCAGTAAGCTGTTCCAATGACTTAATGTTGCGACCCTCTTTTCCAATAATTCGACCCTTCATTTCGTCTGAAGGGAGGCTAACCTGTGTGGTTGTGGTATCAGTCGCTTGTGAAGAAGCATAGCGAGTAATAGCTAATGACAAAACTTTACGGCTTTCCTTTTCCAGTTCATCTTCGGTTACCTGTTCCATTTTCCGCACTCGACTCATCAAGGCATCTTGCTGTTCATCTTCAATCATTTTAAACAATTGAGCCGAAGCAACATCTTTACTCATTCCGGCAACTTCTTGCAGTTTGGTCATTTGAGCAACCTTAATCTCTTCCAAGTTGGTTTTTATTTCCTCTACTTTTTTAATTTTTTCTTCCAGTTTTCCTTTTCGATCCTCAATGTCCAAAAGTTTTTTGTCAAATAAAGATTCACGGCTTTCTAAACGTTGTTGAGCTTTATGTAATTCTTGTCGGCGTTCAGTCTCATCTCGTTTGGCATCGTCAATGATTTGAATGGCTTTTTCTTTTGATTTGAGGAGAACTTCTTGTTGTTTAGTCCTGGCTTCTTGTAACATTTGTTCAGCTTTTGATTCAGCTGAATGAACATTACCTTGTGCAATGGAACGGCGGATAAAATAACCGGTTCCCAGGCCAATTGCAAAGCCCCCGAAAATACCAATTAGTAGAAATAATTCCATATAAAAATTCTCAGATCTTAAAGGTCTGATAGATACGAAAAATAAGGACTTGGTCCTTTAAGCACTGACGTTTGATTGTGGCTTGTGTTCGGTTTTTCTTTTGCCGAACAGAAGTTTCAAGAGAGAATAATTTAACGTCATAGAAGTATTTCTGGCGGAAGCAATCGGATCAGGGACATTTCGTAGACTATCTGCCTTCAAGAATATTCATTAATTACAGATCTAAGACTAGCATAAGATCAGTACTCTGGCAAGAGGCAAGTCTATTTTAGCTGGAAGTTTAGCCAAAGTTTGTTTGTTTGATTATTGACAACACAGTTTTGATATGTTAGGCTTTTTTCACGTTAAATGGAAAAGGGTGGAGGAAAAAGTGAGTAAAACTGAACAGCTGTGTATTCGTGCTTCAACAGAGACTGCATACCGATTTCGGGAACTATCAAGAATTCAAGGAGTCAAATTTGGTCCATTGTTGGCCAAGATGGTTGAACTATACTGCAAACAGCCTGAAGTACAAGGGGCTTCAAAGACAACAATTGCTGTCCCTGTCTCAAGGGCACTTCTGGCACTTTCAGCCTTGCGAGGAGAAAAGCCACAAGAAACACTAGATGCACTTTTGAAGCCATTGATTATAGCTGAATTAAAAAAAGCCGTCAGCAATGCTGACGACTAGTTGACACGTTCTTTCACTCGAGTTCCAATAGGAACTCTTTTTTTATTGATTAACCCATTCAATCATGGCATCGACGTATGAGCCGGAACATTCGGTAGTCAAGTTGTTGACTGCCTCCATATAGAGATCAACATCAGTGGCCAGTAGGTCTTTGTTGATCGGGCAATCAAAGTACAGATCTTTAAAGTGGGCCGTGGCTTCATCATAAGTGTCAGTGCAAACATGACCGATAACACAGGCGTTACCGACTTCTTCGATAGTAACATCGTAACTGAAACCAAGCAGGTCGTATTGATAGGTGGCAGTTGAACACGAGATCAGACTTTCTTGAAAGCAGGTTAAATCAGTTCCACAATCTATGGTTGTTGTTTCTTCTGGTTCCTTGTCCCCCGTAGCTTCAGCGGAGGGGGATGGCTCTTCGCAATCTGTATCAGGATCATATTCACATCCGCTTGGACAATAATAATCACCAGGAATACATTCGGTGATTAGTTCGTGGCTACAGGTTCTTGGTTCGCCTTTGCAAATATCGCGTGTTGAACGATTTTGATCACCACAGTCCTGATTTACACAACATTCATAATCCAAACATTCGTGTTCTAAGGCGTATTGACATTCATCGCAGGGCAGTTCTTGACAAAGGTTGTTTAAACAGGTTTGATCATCTTCACACTCAGCGTCGGTTTGACAGGTTGCCACTTCTTCGTTGATCGTCTCATCTTCGACTGAACTGTTGAGCAAAGAACAGCCGGATAAAGTGACGGCAACTAATAAACAAAGAACGGCTAATAAAGAGTGTTTGATTTTTGGCATATTGTTTTGTTGATACATCCCGAATTATATCATATGGCAATGATTATTTGACAGATATTTAAAGGTCTGGCATAATCCGGCTCAAGTTCATTATCTTTTCGTGGTGCGATAGCTCAACGGGACAGAGCACTCAGGGGTTCTTGAGGGGTTACAGGTTCGAATCCTGTTCGCACCACCACTTCTTCAAAAGGGTTTTTTCGAAAGCCCTTTTTATAATTCGTTTAGTGGAACTGCATCTTTGATATCAAAGGAGCCGATTTTGGTTCTGCGAAGTTGTTCGACGTAACCACCGATACCAAGCTCGTCGCCAAGATCACGAGCCAAGGCACGAATATAAGTACCTGAACCACATTTGATTCTGACCTTGATTTTGTTTTTTGGCAAAATATGTAGTAATTCAAATTCGTCGATCCTAACCGAACGAGGTTTACGTTCGATTTCTTCACCAGCTCGAGCAGCTTCGTAAAGTTTTCTGCCTTTGACCTTGATCGCGGCGTACTTTGGAGGAACCTGATCGATCTGGCCGATAAATTTTTTTATGACCGTTTTGATTTCTTGACGTGATACTTCGTGGGCGTTTGGATCCGAAATGACCGGGCCTTCTATGTCATCGGTTTCCGATCTGGCACCCAACACAAAAACCGCTTCATATTCTTTATCCAGACCAACCAACTCATTTAGCTTTTTGGTATTTTCGCGACCAACAGCAACGATGAGCAGGCCGGTGGCAAAAGGATCCAAAGTGCCAGCGTGTCCAACCCTTTGCTCGCCAGTTATCTTTCGCACTTGATTAACAACATCATGCGAGGTTATTCCGGCTGGTTTGTCGATTAATAGAAACCTTGTCATATGCAAACATTAAATCATGAAATCATTAAATCATGAAATCATCGTGTCTTCTTGACAGTAAAAAAAGCTTTTGATATCTTTATTTATGCCCCTGGGAGCGGTGCTAAAACCAGACTGGTAATCCTGCTGGTTCTGGGTGGTTAGCAAACCAAGCACCGCTTCCAACCCTTTAATTCATACCTGACACAACCGCGGTGGTCGGTACCATAGGCGTCAAAAGAAGCGATTAGTACTGGTGTGCGTGGATGGCCACAAACCTCTGCGCAATGGGAAGACGCTTTCGGCAGCGCTATACTGCAGGGCCGCTACACGGATGCGTGTCAAAGGTGTGGACGGGTGGTCTGGGCAGAGGCACGGCTTCTGTCCAGGCCACTTCCGTTTCTCTCAACCGCTGGTTTACCCGACGGTCTTTACCCGGCAATAGCCCAAAGGGCAACTGCCGGGTTTACTTTTTAAGCCAAATCTAGTAGAATAGCCGCACCTATAACGAATTAGGATACGAACTACGAAAGCGTACGAAAATACGAAAGTTTTCTAAGAAGTACTATTAATAAACACTGTCCTAGATATTTCCACTGCCGTGGCATATCTATTTCGTACTTTCGTAGATTTTCGTAGTTCGTATCCAATTGTACCCTTATGAACGTAACTGAACTAGCCCGACGTCTAAATGTAAACCCAGAAGAGCTCATGGATAAATTACCTGAGCTTGGTTTTAGTGTTGGTAAACGGGCGATTAAGGTTGATGATCGGATTGCCAATCAGATTATGGAAGCCTGGGGTGAATATAAGCGTCGACAAAAATTAAAAGCTAAACGTGAGTCTCAACAGCTACACACTGGTGTTGATGAAGTTGAATCGGTTGAAAAAAAACCAGTGGCTTTGCCAAAAATGATTACTGTCCGTGAATTTGCTGGTCGGCTGGATTTACCAGTGGCCAAGGTGATGCAGGAATTGATGAGGTCTGGAATTCTAGCTTCCTTGAATGAAAACATTGATTTTGAAACCGCAGCGATCATTGCTTCTGACCTGGGATTTGAAGCCATAGCTGAAGGTGAAGCTGTTGATCATCTTCAAGAAGCTGAAATAGAACGGGTTGGTGAAATTCTTGAAAATGAAGACGATCAGGTTTCTGAACCGCGTCCGCCAGTGATTGTGGTTATGGGACACGTTGATCATGGAAAAACCAAACTACTTGATGCCATCCGTTCAACAAACGTGGTTGATCAGGAAGCCGGTGGAATCACTCAGCACATCGGTGCTTATCAGGTGGTTCGCCAAGATCACTTGTTGACTTTTATTGATACTCCTGGACATGAGGCCTTTACTGTAATGCGTTCACGTGGAGCCAAGGTGGCTGATATTGCCATTTTAGTGGTTGCTGTTGATGATGGTGTTCAGCCACAGACTCGTGAAGCCATTGATATTATCAAAGCCTCTGGAATGCCTTTTATCGTCGCCTTGAATAAAATTGATAAAGCCGAACAGAACATTGAACGAGTTAAGGGACAGTTGGCAGAACTTGGTTTACAGCCGGAGGATTGGGGAGGGAACACGATCATGGTTCCTATTTCAGCGAAAAATAAGATTAATATCGATGGAATTTTAGATGTCTTAATTTTAGTGGCTGACATGGAAAAGGAAAAAATTACCGCTAACCCAAATCGCCCAGCTATTGGTACGGTGATTGATTCTAAGATTGATGCTGCTGCCGGTCCAGTGGTCACAGCTCTGGTTCAGACCGGAACACTTAGGGTTGGTGACCCCTTGGGTGTGCACGGAATGCACTATGGAAAAGTTAAAGCCATGAAGGATTGGCAAGGTCAAAGCGTGGTCCAGGCCGGACCATCAACACCGGTTTTAGTTCTTGGATTTAAAGCAGCGCCGACCGTGGGAGATGTTTTAGAAGTACCAAGCGATGAAAAGAAATTAGATAAGGTTAAATTTAAGCCGGCCAAAGCAGCCTCAGTGGAAGAGGTGACTACAGCCAGAATTATTCATACACCTGAAGATGGGGAAAATCAAAAGCCACAGTTAACGATTATTGTAAAAGCCGATGTGCTTGGCTCGCTAGAAGCGCTACTTGGAATGATTGAAAAGGTTCAAAAAAATCCACATGTTGAAGTTAAAATTTTGAAAAAAGGTCTAGGTGATGTAACTGACTCTGAGGTGATGAGTGCGGAAGCCAGTGGAGCGGTTATTTATGCTTTTAACGTCAAACCTAGTCAGTCAGCTTTTGAATTGTCTCGAGAAAAAAATGTTGAAATATTTAAAGACCCGATTATCTATAAGATTTTTGAGAACATTATTGAACGGGTGGAAAAGCTGTTGCCATCTGAGATGATTTATGAAGAAGTCGGCAAAGTTGAAGTAAAAGCGAATTTCAAAAAAACAGATAATGGTTGGATTATTGGTGGAAAAGTGGTTGAAGGCAGTGCTCTGGCAGATTGTAAGTTGCGTATCATGCGTGACAGTGAGATAATCGGAGAAGGTGTAATGCTCAAGTTACAATCCAGTAAACAAAACACAACCGAAGTTCTTAAGGGTCAGGAATGTGGCATTCAGTATAAAGGAAAAGTTAAAGCCGATAAGGGTGATCTTCTTGAGCTTTACAAAGAAGCGATCAAACAGGCAATCTTGAAGATTGATGGAGTAAGTAAACGTTAAGAAAATAAGAAACTAAAAAAGTAAGAAAATAAAATTATGGATCTTACATCTGATAATTTTCAAACTGAAGTAATGCAATCTGATCTGCCGGTTTTGGTGGATTTTTGGGCTCCCTGGTGCGGACCGTGTAAAATGATGTCACCAATAATTGATCAAGTAGCCGAAGCTTTGGCTGGAAAAGTTAAGGTTGCCAAAGTCAACGTTGATGAGAATCAGGGCTTGGCTCAAGATCACAGTGTTATGTCTATCCCAACCTTTGTTGTTTTTAAAGGTGGTCAAGTGGTTGATCAATTTTCCGGAGCTATGACCAAAGAGGCCTTGCAAGAAAAGTTAGAGAAGCATGCATAATATGGATATTTGCGATGTAATAATAATCGGCTCTGGTCCGGCAGGTTATACAGCTGCAATCTATGCCGCTCGAGCTGAGTTAAAACCATTAATGATTTAAGGTCCGCAAACTGGCGTTCAATTAATGTTGACCAAAGAGGTGGAAAATTATCCTGGTTTTCCGGAAGGAATTCAAGGGCCGGAATTAATGCAGTTATTTCGCAAGCAAGCTGAACGGTTTGGTTGTGATTTTGTTTCCGGAATTGTTTCTGAAGTAAATTTTGCAAATCAACCGTTTGTCATCAAAGTTGGCGAACAAGAATATCAAGCTAAATCAGTGATCATTTCGACCGGTGCTGAAGCGCGCTGGCTTGGTGCTGAAGGCGAGGATAAATATAAGGGCCGTGGTGTGTCTGCCTGTGCAACCTGCGACGGATTCTTCTTTCGTGAAAAAAAGGTGATTGTAGTTGGTGGTGGTGATTCGGCTATGGAAGAAGCCACGTTTTTGTCGCGGTTTGCTTCTGAGATAATAGTACTGGTTCGCAAGGATGAAATTCGGGCCTCTGAGATTATGGAAAAACGAGCCAAGGATGATCCAAAGATTAAGTTTGTTTTTAATGTTGATGTAATGGAAGTTCTTGGTGATGGAACAAAGATGACCGGAGTCAAGATTTTGAATAATCAGACAAACGAAGAGTCAGAGCTTACAGCTGACGGTATGTTCGTGGCTATTGGACGAAAGCCAAGTACCGAGTTTTTAGGCGATCAGATCGAATTGGCAAAAGGTTATATCGTAACCAAGGACGACTCAACTGAAACTTCTGTGAATGGCGTTTTTGCTGCTGGTGATGTGGCTGACTGGAAATATCGCCAAGCAATCACCGCAGCTGGCGAAGGTTGCCAAGCAGCGATTGATGTAAAGCGGTATCTCGATGAGTTAGAATAAGAAACGTAGAGGAACCCTTTAGGGTTCCATTTGAAGGGATCGACAAGCGTACCTGTCCCCCGAAGCTCGAAGAGCGAAGGAGGAAGCTTGTCAATCAAAATGACACACTTACGTGTGTCGATCCCGACGAAACGGGGCTAAAGCCCCTGAGAAACATTTCGATATTAAATTAGTGACCCTATGCAAAATCCATTTCAAAATGCTCTTGAACAATTAAGAAAGGCTGCAGCAGCAGCTGATTTTTCTTCAGAATTTTTGGAGGTGCTGGCAGTGCCAGAACGTGAAGTCCGTATCTCAATCCCCTTGCGCCGTGATGACGGATCTTTAAAAATTTATGAAGGATACCGTGTTCAGTTCAATTCCGCTCGCGGTCCATACAAAGGCGGTATTCGTTATCACCAAGACACAGACATCAACGAAGTTAAAGCTTTGGCTTTTTGGATGGCTTTGAAGTGTGCCGTGGTTAACATTCCGCTTGGTGGAGGAAAGGGTGGTATCACGGTAAATCCGAAAGAGCTGTCTAAATCCGAACTTGAGCGACTGTCACGCGGCTGGATTCGTGGTATGGCTGACGTGATTGGACCGCAACGTGATATTCCAGCACCAGACGTGAACACTACACCTGAGATTATGTCTTGGATGATTGATGAATATTCTAAATTAACCGGAGATACCAGCGGAGCCACAATAACCGGAAAACCGATTGCAGTCGGTGGCTCTGAAGGTCGGGGTGCGGCTACCGGTCTTGGTGGTTTCTTTGTTTTTGTTGAAATGAATCGACTGCTTGGGCTTGATCCGACAACAACCCGTGTCGTCGTACAAGGTTTTGGTAATGTTGGTCAGCATGTTGCCCGCTTGTTTTTCGAAAACGGTTTCAAGGTTATTGCTATTTCCGATTCAAAAGGCGGTGTTGTTAACGAAGAAGGAATTGATGTTCCTAAATTGATTGAGTTTAAAGAAGCGGGAAAAACCGTTGGCGAGTTTGCCGGTCAGGCTGTTTCAAATACCGATTTGCTTGAACTTGAATGTGAAGTCCTAGTTCCATCAGCACTTGAGAATCAGATCACTGCTGAGAATGCCGAACGGATCAAAGCCAAGGTTATTTTGGAAATGGCCAACGGACCAACCACTCCAGAAGCTGATCAGATATTGTTTGCCAAGGGTATTCCAGTGATTCCGGATATATTATCTAACGCCGGCGGGGTTACTGTTAGTTCTTTTGAATGGGAACAGAATTTGAAAGGTGAGCACTGGACTGAACAGGAAGTGTTCGATAAGTTGCGTCCGATTATGCAAGAGTCATTTTCTGCTGTATCAAACATGGCGAAAGAAAAAGGTGTTGATCTTCGAACCGGTGCTTTTATCGTGGCTATGAAGCGGATTGAATCTGCAATGTCAAACGTGTTATCATAAAAACAGTATATTTTTTTATTTTCTTAGTTTCTTATTTTCTTATGAACACTATCACCGCAGACGAACTTAAAGCCAAAATGGACGCTCAGGATATTTTCAACCTAATAGACCTTCGTAGTGTTGAACATTACGAACATAATCATATTGTTGGAGCGATAAATATCCCATACGACGACAAATTTGCAGAAAGCGCAGAAAAGATTTTACATGACAAGGGAGTAACCGTTGTTGTTTATTCTGACTTTGAAGACAAGCCAGAATATCAAATGGCAATCTTAAAGTTATCTGAACTTGGTTACACCGACGTCTATTGTTTTAATGCCGGATTACACGGCTGGATGGAAGCCGGGCATAGGTTGGAGTTTGGGGAGGAGAGTTAGGAAATAAGTGGGAAGTATTAAGTATAAAGTTCAAGATGCGCTTTCGCGCATCTTTTCAATTAAAAACCCCCAAACTTGCGTTCGGGGGGGTGAGAATTCTTCTAACGGGGCTTGTCCCCGGTCTGAATTCAGACGCCGGGTAAACCGGCTGAGAAGAATTATACGCTCGGATCGTAGAACTTGTACGTGATCACAGCCGTGCCGATCTTGGCCACGCCCTGGATCGACCCATCGTCCATCTGGATCAAGTCCTTCAGATCAAGACCATGATCCGGCTGTCTGAAACGGTCGAGCACCTTACTACCCTTGAACAGGGATGTAAATTGCTTGTCTTGTTTGAAAACCAGGGTGTTACCGATTTGTATCATCGGCGAAGTTTCGTAAGTGCAGACTGTTTGGACGAACTCCTGTCGAGTCTGTGAATAGGTGTAGTACACTCCATGAGTCTGGCTGAAGATTCCAATCCACTGTTCATCCTGATCAATCAACCAGACCTGCTCGACCTGGGTATCCTCGAGCTTTTTTGATTTCCAACCCGAGATGACCTCATGAACCCGAGAGGTCGGGCCATGATCAGCGTCGGCTCGGGCCACCTCTTCCAGGGTGAAGATCTTGCCCGGAGCAGTCCAGACACCTTTGGGCTTGTGGTCGAGCATGGTCACTTCGCCGTCCATGTTGAACAAGTGGGTGTTGTGATCCTCGGTCCGCTGAGCCAAGAAGTAAGGCCTTCCATCCGGTCCCTCGGTGACAGACCAGGGGTTGATGTCAAGCATGTCAGTGACCAGGTTTTCGTCCCAGGACCAGGTCAGCCGATGAGAAAGGACGCGATGTGAACCGTGCCAGGCTACCAGCAAATATTGTCCGACGACTTGGATGTGATCCGGGATGAATCCTTCGAGCCCCAAAGCCTGGTCTGGTTCGACCAACACGGTTTTTCCACTGTTTGGACCGCGTGGGTCAAGGTTCCAGATGTAAAGACCTGCCTGGTAGATGACTGCTCCGCGGTCGATTCCATGCTGTTTCCAGAATAGCGGCCAGGTGTCGTTATCGGCCGGGT
This sequence comes from Candidatus Uhrbacteria bacterium, assembly GCA_043811105.1. Classification (GTDB taxonomy): domain Bacteria; phylum Patescibacteriota; class Patescibacteriia; order UBA9934; family CAZDDW01; genus CAZDDW01. Next base: position 9,723 of record JBDRNK010000057.1, on the reverse strand, counting down.
TGGCCGGCAGAGTGATGGACCAGGCGGTCTTGTTCCAGACCCATTCTGCCTCTTCATCTGCACGGATGCGCAGGTAGGCCGGTCTGTTCGATCCTTCTGGGAAGAAGAGTCGTTTGATCGTTTCGGCCGAATCGATCTCTTGACACTTGTTACTTCCTGGCTCAGCTACCAAGAGAACTCGTTTCTGATCCTTGCCATGGCATCTTCCGACTACGGCAATGGTACCGTCATTGGCCAGGGCAACCTCGTAGATTCCGCCGTGCAGTTTGGGCAGGTGCACTGACTCCGTGTTGCTGGGCAGGGAAACTGCTGCTCCGTCCAGAGCCATGCGGGCGTTGTCCAAACGTGAGAGTGGAAGCTCTCGGCGTTCGAACTTCGGCAGTAGTCGGCCGAGGGTGGTTACGAATTTGGAAAGAGGGGTTTCTTTTTCGTCACGACTCATGGCACTTCTCCTTTCGTGGTAGACGCTAGTACAAGGATCAGGGATCGAATCCCATGGTTAGAGCCCAGGACCATTGCGGTCGTAGTACTCAGTGAGAGCCTTGCCCAACGCGTGCATGAGATGTGTATTTAAGCATTGAATTTGGTTTGTGTCAAGGTGCGGGATCGACAGGTATATGCTTGTCAATCTAAATGACAGGCTTACCCCGAACCAGACGCTTCGCGTCGGTACAGGGTGGGCGCCTGTCGGTCCCACGAATTGCTTCCCCCTTTTAAATATGGTACGATTTTGCACGTATGCCCGGCAGGACAACTTTGAATATTTGATGGCCGGGTGTTTCTACACAGCAGCTAAAAACCCACAACCGTTGTTGGTTTTTAAGACTGGTCTTGGTAATATATTCATGTCATTAATTCAAAGTTGTACTGCCGGGTATGGATAGATATAATCACTTAGAAATAGAGCCAAAGTGGCAAAAGTATTGGGAGGAAAATAATTTTTATCAAGCAGAAGATAATTCGAACAAACCGAAGTATTTTTGTTTAATTGAGTTTCCTTATCCGTCTGGAGCCGGGTTGCACGTTGGGCATCCGCGTTCGAATACGGCTATGGATATCATTGCTCGCAAGCGTCGGGCCGAAGGTTACAATGTTTTATATCCGATCGGTTGGGATGCTTTTGGTTTACCAACCGAAAACTATGCCATTAAAACCGGGATTCATCCGCGGGTGGCTACAGAACAGAATATCGCTACTTTTAGACGTCAATTAAAAGCACTTGGTTTTTCTTTTGATTGGTCACGCGAGGTCGATACCACAGATCCGAATTATTACAAATGGACGCAATGGATTTTCTTACAGTTTTTTAAAGCTGGTTTGGCTTACAAGAAAAAAATGCCGATCAACTGGTGTATATCTTGCAAGATCGGTTTAGCTAATGAAGAGGTGGTCGACGGAAAGTGTGAACGATGTGGTGGCCAGGTTGAAAAGCGTGACCTCGAACAATGGATGCTGGGGATTACAAAGTATGCAGATCGTTTATTGTCGGATCTTGACACGGTTGATTATTTAGACAAGATTAAAACTCAGCAAGCTAATTGGATCGGGCGAAGTGAAGGGGCAATGGTAAGTTTCGAACTTGAGAACAAAGAGACGTTAGAAGTATTTACAACACGACCTGATACCTTGTTTGGAGCGACATATATGGTTTTGGCTCCTGAGCATAGTTTGGTAGAGCAGATCACTACTGACGATCAGATGCCTGAGGTGATTGAATATCGAAAAGTCGCGACCACTAAGACCGATATTGAACGCGGTGATGTTGGAAAAGAAAAGACAGGAGTGTTTACCGGTGCGTACGCTATAAATCCGGTTAACAAGGAAAAGATTCCGATCTGGATTGCCGATTATGTTTTAATGGGTTACGGCACCGGAGCAATCATGGCTGTTCCAGCCCATGATCAGCGTGATTTTGAGTTTGCTACAAAGTATGATATTCCGATTCGGCAAGTGGTGGCGCCTTGTGTTACTGACACCAGTAATCCACCGCAGAAAGGAAAGAAATCTGTCACTCGAAAAATGATCATGGCTATTGTCCATGATCCAAAAACTAACAAGTATCTTTGTCTTGATTGGAAAAAACATCCTTGGACCACTTTTGTTTTGGGCGGTGTTGATGATGGCGAAGACCTGATTGAAGCAGCCAAGCGTGAGGTTGAAGAGGAGACAGGGTATGTTGATTTGGAACTTCGAAAATTTATGAGTCAGGAAGTTCGATCAGAATATTACGCAGCGCACAAGAATGAGAATCGAATTGCTTATAGTACTGCGATCGTTTTTGATCTGAAAAGTGAGAAGCAGGTTGAGGTGACCGATGATGAAAAAGCAAAGCATGATCTGCGCTGGGTTGATCGTTGTGAAATTACAGAAGAGAATATGGCTTGTTCTGAGCTACCATGTTGGGAGTGTGAGTTAGATACAGAACAGGGTCAGGCTTTTATCGGACAGGGTGAGAATATCAATTCTGGTTTTCTTGATGGTTTACAAACCCCAGAAGCAATCAAGGAAATGAATAAGTGGTTGGAAAAGAACAAAGTTGGTAAGGCGACTGTGAATTACAAGTTGCGCGATTGGGTTTTTTCTCGACAGCGCTATTGGGGAGAACCGATCCCACTCGTTTTTTGTCCAGAATGCGCAAAACGAGCGGGAAGTATCAAGTATCAAGTATCAAGTATCAAGTCAGAAGAAATAAAAAATGCCGGATGGATTGCGATACCTGACGATCAACTTCCGGTTGAACTGCCTGAAGTTGAAAAGTACGAACCGACCGAATCCGGCGAATCACCACTTGCCAACGTTAAAGGTTGGGTGAACACAACCTGTCCGGAGTGTGGAGGGTCAGCGCGTCGGGAAACTGATGTCATGCCAAACTGGGCCGGATCCAGCTGGTATTTCTTGCGCTATATCGATCCCAAGAACGATATACAATTAGCAACCAGCGATAAGCTCTCTTATTGGATGCCCGTAGACTGGTACAACGGTGGTATGGAACACACTACTTTACACTTACTGTATTCTCGTTTCTGGAATAAGTTTTTGCACGATCAAGGACATGTGCCAACCAGCGAGCCATATCAAAAACGAACCTCACAAGGTTTGATCTTGGCTGAAGACGGACGGAAAATGTCTAAGTCTTTTGGAAATGTGATCAACCCTGATGAGATCGTTGAACAGTATGGGGCAGATACACTGCGGGTTTATTTGATGTTCATGGGACCTTTCAGCGAATCGATTCCTTGGAGCACGACCGGTGTGGTTGGTGTTCGTCGTTTCTTGGAAAAGGTTTGGAACTTGCCAGAGAAATTATCAGACCAGGAAAGTGAAGAGGTAACTCGTGAGTTGCACAAGACAATCAAGAAAGTAACTTCGGATATTGAAGAAATGAAATATAACACTGCTGTATCGCAAATGATGATTTTGGTAAATCAGATGCAAGTTGCAGAATACGTGTCAAAAGATACCTTTGAAAAGTTTTTGATCATTTTTGCCCCGTTTGCCCCGCATTTGGCCGAGGAACTATGGCAGATGATCGGACACAAAGATTCTGTTACTTTGGAAGCCTGGCCACAGCATGATCCAAAGTTAGCAAAGGACGAAACGATTGAGCTACCGATTCAAGTTAACGGAAAGCTTCGGGCAACGATTCAGGTTGTGGCTGAGATTTCCGAAACTGAAGTCCGTGAATTGGCTTTGGCGGAAGATAATGTTCAGAAGCATTTGGAAGGTAAAGAAATCAAGAAAGTGGTTTACGTTCCGGGTCGCTTAATCAATTTTGTAATATAATTCTAACGGATCTTTGATCCGGTTCTGAATTCAGACGCCATCGGAGATGGCTAAGAAGAATTTTTATGCCTTGGAGGAAATTAAAAGGTTTTAGTCGTTTACACATCACTCCCCATATACCTCCGGGGCTTGGTTTGCTTTATTCCAACCGGCTGATTATTCAGTTCGGCACCGGGTTGCTTGGACTGTTCTTTCCGATCTTTCTTTACGAACAATTCGGCGGGTCAATGAATATTTTACTTGGATATTATTTTATTGCCTTTTTGGTCAGTTTCTTTTTAATGGCTCCGGGCGCCATGATCATGTCTAGAATCGGGCTGAGAAGTTCAATGATTCTGGCTGTGGTCGGTTTGGCTCTTTGGCACGTTCCATTTATTTTTTGGGACACCTCGATTGCTTTTTATCTGCTTGGCTTTGTTTTGATCATGCATAATATTTGGCGAATGTTTTATTGGACCCCGTTTCATGTTGAGTTTGCTGAGATGACTAAAAAAGGCGAACGCGGTCGGACATTAGGTACGTTGACCAGCATAGCCGCGGTTATTAGTATTGTTATTCCGTTTATTGCCGGATTTGTTTTAGATCAATTCAGTTACAGTGCTCTCTTTCTAGCTGCCTCGGCAATTGTATTTGCATCGCTGATCCCGTTGTTTATGGTTCCACAGGTGGTCGAGAAATATTCGTTCGGTTACTGGGAAACCTTCAAACATTTTTTCAGCAAAAAAAACCGTCGCATGGTTACTGCTTATACTGCGGATGGAATTGAATCAACGGTTGGTGCGGTAATTTGGCCGGTATTTATTTTTGAGATTTTGCAGGGCAATTATTTTGAAGTTGGGGCTCTGACATCATTGATTGTTTTGGTCGGGGTACTGATACGCTTGATCATGGGTAGTTGGGCTGACAAACATTCGCGACATAAAATGCTTAAATGGGGAACCGGATTATACTCAATCGGTTATGTTGTTAAAATGTTCGTTGATACTGCTTTTACTATTTTTATTGCCTCCACATTTCACAATCTGGCCATGATCATGATGCGTACGCCGTTTGATGTTTTGATGTATGAGCGAGCAGCCGATGCCGGGCACTATGTTGATGAGTATACGGTTATTCGGGAAATGGCTATTTGTATTGGGCGGGTGATTTCAGTTGTGTTGATGTTTGTGTTGCTTTTATTTGTGCCTCTTTATATTGCTTTCCTGGTCGGTGCTTTAGCGACTTTGTTGATGAATCGATTAGATTAGACTTGGCAGTGATTTTTTGCTAAGGTGGTCTCCTATGGAAATAGCAATAATTGGCACAGGCTATGTTGGTTTGGTAACCGGAGCATGTTTGGCTAGTTTTGGTCATAATGTGGTTTGTGTTGATAATGATTCAACAAAGATTGAATCGCTTCGATCTGGTGAAATACCTTTTTATGAGCCAGGCTTGGCTGAGTTGGTTGATAAAGGTGTTCGAGCTGATAATTTAACTTTTACAGATTCGATTCAAAACGGGGTTTCTAAAGCTTCGTTTATTTTTATTTGTGTTGGCACTCCGCCAAAAGTTGATGGCCGGGTTGATTTGTCTTATGTTGAGCAAGTTGCTTATCAGATCGGGCAGAATGTATCGCATAATGCTTACGTGATTACCAAAAGCACAGTGCCAATCGGTACTTCACGAACAGTTAAAAAGCTGGTTGATAAAGGTGTGCATGACTCTGGTCGAGATACAGTACTGGTGAATGTGATAGTGGCTTCTAATCCAGAATTTTTGCGCGAAGGTTCGGCGATCAATGATTTCTTGCACCCGGATCGAATTGTTTTTGGTGTAGATCAACTCTGGGCCGGTGATCTGATCATGGAATTATATAAGCCGATTGAATGTCCAAAACTGATTATGAATCCAGAATCATCTGAGCTAACTAAGTATGCGGCCAATGCTTTCTTGGCCACAAAGATTTCTTTTATCAATGAGATTGCAAATGTGGCGGAACAGAATGGGGCAGACGTGCGTGAGGTTGCTCGGGCGATCGGGTTGGATCGAAGGATTGGTAACTCGTTTCTAAAAGCCGGGATTGGTTATGGTGGCTCATGTTTTCCAAAAGATGTTTCAGCTTTGTATCAGCTGGCTGGCGAATGTGGACATGATTTTCGTTTATTGTCTTCAGTGATTGAAGTAAATAATCGGCAACGTGAACGGTTTGTTAACAAAATTCGTTCAGTCATCGGTGAGTTGGGTGGAAAGCGAATTGCGGTTTGGGGTCTGGCTTTTAAGGCTGGAACAGACGATATTCGCGAATCTGCAGCCATTGATATCGTTACCAAATGTTTTGCAGAAGGAGCTGATGTAATCGCTTACGATCCGCAAGCTTCTGATAATGCCAGCCAGGTCTTTCAGGGTCGAATTGAATTTGCCGGTTCCGCACTTGAAGCGGTTAATCGTGCCGATGCTTTGTTGGTCTTGACCGAGTGGCCAGAGTTTCGAGCTGTGGATTTAGATAAAGTTCGTGAAACCATGCATCGAGCAGTGGTATTTGATGGCCGTAATTTATTAGCCGACCTTGATTTATTTGAAAAAGATTTTGATTATTATGGAGTTGGCATCAATTACTAATTCACCTTCACGTTCTTTGTTTGTTGTCCTTCTCGGGTTTTTGCTCGGGATTTTTGTTGGTGGGGTGGTGGATCAGATGTTGCCGAGCTGGTGGATGATAGTCGGGATGTTTGTTTGTTTGGTCGGGGTGATAATTTTGCGTGGGATCGACACCTGTAAGGGTGTCAATTCGATGACAGGCTTACCCCGAACCAGACGCTTCGCGTCGGTACAGGGTGGGCGCCTGTCGGTCCCACAGATACGCCTGTTTCTCTTAGTAATTTTTGCTTTCCTCCTTGGTCTGTGGCGTTTCTCGCAGTTATTTTTTCCTGCTGACGCTTTTCTGGTATCTGACACTTTAAATCGTGAAATCAGAATCGAAGGAGTTGTATCTGATGAAGTGGTTGAAAAAGCCCAGTCACAGCAAGTAACTATAGATCAAGTTCGAGTAGGAGATCAAACTGCTCTGGGAAAAGTTATGGTTTGGATGCCAAAGTATCCGACGATATCATTTGGTGATCAGCTGGCTTTTCGATGCGAGCTGGAAGTACCTGAGCCGTTTGAAGGATTTGCCTACGATCGCTATTTGCGAACGCGAGGCGTGTTAGCTGTTTGCTGGTGGCCTGAGTCTGCTGATATTAAAAGTGACACCCTTACGGGCGTCGGTCCCTTTAGAGCCGATCTGTTGTCTTTTAAACACTCAATCTACGATAAAACTGAACAAATATTTTCTGAACCGCATTCGACTTTTTTGTCTGGTCTGTTGTTCGGGGGCAAAGGTTCAGTGTCTTCGGATTTACGACAAGATTTTGTTGACACTGGTACGTCGCATATTTTGGCGGCGTCTGGATATAACGTTGGAATTTTTTCACGTTTTTTATTTTTAGCTCTGGTCGGGTTATTCTTTCGTCGACGAACTGCACTGGTCATGGTTGCCGGCGCGATCGGACTATATGTAGTTATTGCCGGATTTGATCCAGCAGTTACCCGAGCCGGGATTATGGGATTGATTATTGTGTTTGGCCGTTCGCTGGGTCGGGCACGAAATGATGCTGCGTTACGAAATATTTTAACCCTCACCGTAGCTGTGATGTTGTTGATCAATCCCAGACTTTTGCTCGATGATGTTGGCTTTCAGTTATCATTTCTAGCTACGATCGGTTTGGTAATGATTGTTCCACGAATTGAACATAAGTTTCGTTTCATCCCAACCACCGGAGGATTTCGCGAGGCCTTAGTTTCGACACTGGCTGCCACGATTATCACTTTGCCGATTTTAATCTTGCAGTTTGGACAGCTTTCAATCGTCTCGCTATTAGTTAACTTCTTAGTTTTGCCGATCGTACCGTATGCAATGGGATTCGGAGCAGTTGCCATTGCGATTGGATTCATATCAATCAAACTTGCTTCGATCATATCAATCGCAGCTTGGACATGTTTATCAACAATGTTATATCTGATTCGTTGGTTCGGCGCTTTACCAATAGCCAGTGTTTTAATACCGTATCATCAGATCATAGCTGCTGTAGTAACGATATTGTTGATTGGGTTTTTGGTTTGGTTATATCGCAGAACTCAATTGCGGCATGAACATTTTGGTGGGGAACGACGTTGGGGATTGGCAATAATTTCTTTTTCGATATTGTTCGTGGCCTGTTTTGGGTTTCAAACGTTTGATAGCAGAGGGTCAACTGTAGGGATTGACACCCGTCAGGGTATCGACGACGTTCTTGCGGGCGTCATTCCCACGCGGCCGCTTCGTGTTTGGTTCTTTGATGTTGGCCAAGGTGATGCAATCTTCATTCAAACTCAAGATAATAAACAGATTCTGATCGACGGCGGACCAGGAGAGGCAGTGCTTTCTAAACTCGGTGCGGTTATGCCATTTTGGGATCGTTCGATCGACATGATTATTTCGACTCACCCGCATTCAGATCATATCTCTGGCCTGATCGAAGTCCTGGATCGCTACAAAGTCGATCAAGTGGTTATGACAGGAGTGAATTACCGATCAAGTTATTTAGATGCGTTTGAGGATCGTGTCGAAGCTGAAGGGGCTGAGGTTATTGTCATTGACGATGTGATTGATCTTTGGATTGGGAAAGACGCCCGTAAGGGCGTCAATTCGATTGACAGCCTTACGGCTGTCTTTCCCATAGAATCATATCGCGATCAATACATCGACGAAGTTAATGAAACATCGATCGTGATTGAATTGACTTATGAAGAAACTTCGATTTTGTTGACCGGTGATATGTATGTAGAGCAAGAAGCTGAAGTGCTTCGAAATATCTCTACAGAGATTGATGTACTTAAGGTTCCACATCAGGGCAGTATCAGTTCAACCTCGACTCAGTTTTTGGAAGCATTGGATTTAGAAACCGCGATCATTACGGTCGGAGCTGACAATTCTTACGGCCACCCACATCCTGTGGTACTTCAGCGATTGTACGATCAAGGTATTGAGATCCTGCGGACCGATCTTGACGGTGACATTCTGCTTTTATCTGTCGGACAAGAACCAAGTGTGCGATCAAGTCCATTAATATTCTAAATTAAAAAGCAGGAGAACCAACTCCTGCCTTAAAATCAAATATCAAGACCTGACCCCCAAGCTAAAATTGCATTTCTTCTTCTGATCGGCTGTATTCGCAGATATCACTGGCATCAAACCAATGAGCGATTTCGTGAGCTGCTTCTTCCGGAGTTTCTGAAGCATGAACGATATTTCGTACCGGACGTTTTTCAGCATTGGCGATCAATGCAGTATCGACCGAGTAATCACCGCGAATTGTACCCATATCAGCATCAGCCGGCATGGTTGCTCCAGCAATCTTTCGCACCATATCAACTGCACGAACTCCTTGAATAACCATTTTAACTACAGGTGCAGAAACCATAAAGTCAATTAACCAGGCTCGAACCATGGCACCAATTTCTGACGGATCGTCTGTGCCCAGTTCTTCTTTAGCATCCCAGCCAGCCTTGTGGTAGGTGGCCAAAGTTTTTTCACCAACCCGAGTGACCCAAGCCGGATCTTTTGGATAATGATTATCCATTTGATCTTTGGTGGCCAGTTCCATTTTCAAAGCCACGACTTTTAAATTTCGCTGTTCACAGCGAGTAATAATGTCGCCAATAATACCGCGTTTAACACCATCGGGCTTGACCATTAAATAAGTTTTTTCTTGCTTTGGATTTGTTGACATATGAAGGTTTTTAGTTGTTAGTTTCGGCAATAGTATAGTTTATTGTCGCGAAACAATCAAGTATCCACAGTTTCATGTTGACAGTTGTTCCAATCATCGCTAATCTATTTACATTAGCTTGTCGGGTCATCACGTGAAAGCGTGGTGGCTTTTT
>JBDRNK010000056.1:0-3191 GCA_043811105.1 Candidatus Uhrbacteria bacterium | reverse complement strand
CGGCGTATTGGCCGTAACCAGCCCTGGAATACATTCAGCAGTTTGATTGTGTTCTAAAACTCTCGGGGAAACGCCCCGTGCGGACCCGCATGCGGGGTGTTGTGGGGGCCGGGGGAGAGAAACCCCCGGCTACCCGATTAGATTTTTTTTGTTTCCTTGCGGCCAGTTGCAACCCCCGATAGTATGCCAGTTAACAAATAAAATGCTTTGATGAGCGTATTTCTATATGTGCTCCTACGGTTTATAGTTACGGGTGTGTATCCAACGACAGAACAAGCCCAGGCCTTTAAATCATCATGGTATTCATCAAAATCAAGTTTATGTGCCAGCTTGTTTCTTATTCGGTTAATTTCCTTAAGCTGGTCAATTTCTGATTCAATGAATCGTGCTCCGTCTTCTAATGCAATTAGTAATTCCAATTTTTTGGCAAACATCAGATTGAGCGAATTAAGGCGTTTAACATTGTTAATATGGGAACCAAGAAGTTCATTTAATACTTGCTCCAAAATCAAGTGCCCTTTTAACAGAATCAATTCTACATCATCTGTTGCGTGTAGATGTTTTTGGAGGGTGTTGAATATGTCTTTTGGTTCCATTTGCAAATCTAACGCTGCAAATCACCGGCGCCAAAAAGCAGAGCCCGAAGGAGCGAGGCTTTTTTAGGCGTCCGAGTGAATTTGCCTTGTTATGTTTATTCATTTGCAAGAAAGCCAATACCTGTTGCTCGATAATCTTGCTTTCTTGTTTCAAACCAGCTAGCATTAGAAAATGAGCTGCATAGATATTCATAAATTTGCTTATACAGAGTATCCATTTCACTCTCTCGTATTTCTGAAGTTGATTCATTGTTAATTGAGATGGATATACGGTTGTTGTTTTTTGAACAATACAACCATATTCTTTGGAGAAGAGAACCAGAATCATTGAGATTATCAAATTTAATCATTATTGGTATTCGGTATCGGCCACCTTCAAACCCAAGCCCCTCGTGGCGGTACGTAATATCGAATTGAAACTCTTCGTTATTAGTGGTGAGTGCTACTGAATGTTCATCGCCAAGGTATTTTCCTAATCCCGCGACCAGCTTGTCTGCGAAGGCAGGAAAGAACTCATGATATTCGATTTGCTGCTTTCCAATTTCGGCGATCAAGTTACGCAAGACGTCAATTCTCTTTTCAGACATGGTTGTTCCTCCCTTTTAAAACATAACTCCGCGGCTCACGGGCCGCGAGGTACGAGCGGTCGCTGTGCAGCCGCCTTGTTAGCTCATTCTTCTTTTTCGATGTATAAGGGACGTATTTGCTCAAAAGCTTTTAGCTTAACTCCATTCAGAGCCTCGATTATTTTCTCTCTTTCTGATTCTTTTGCCCGTTTTTCCAAATAGTCCAAAACAGCGAGGGTTGCACCTACTAAGCTTGCTATTCCACCAATAACTCCCAAAGCGGCAGCTGGACCAGTAGGTTTTACAACTGCCTCCTTCTTTTTATCAAAAATAAAAGGTAGAATGGATTCCTCAATATAGTCATTGAAATCACTAACGCTGCGCTGAGCCTTAATCAAAGAGTCGCGATACCGTTCAGAATCAATGTTACCTTTTTCCGTTTTTAGATCCCTGACAATTCTCTTGATCAATGAATTTACGTTCACACGGACCTGATTATACATGAATTGTAGAGCAGGAATCTCATTTCTTGGGACCTTAGAGAATGATTTACAAAATGAAACTGTATATTCTGTTTGTCCCTTCCAAACCGAAAAGCGTTCAATAACCTCTGAAAACTCCTTAGACGTCTGACTTGCTTGGACTTGGTGAGATAGGGTTGACAATATGATTGACATGGTAAGGACTAGTAGCTTTGTTTTAACGGCCATTTGTCTACCCCCTATTATGTATAGATAAAGCTAACGAAAAGGTCACTTCCCGGAAGGGTGGCTCAATAGTAGCCGAAAGCACCAGAAGATTGAGCTTGAAAACAGTCTGTTTACAGCAAAAGCCGTGCGGCCCTTCCGGTCAACGTGCAGCGACATGTTGGGCCAAAATCTCATAAGCGAGCAACCTGCCGACCCCCTCTCACCACAAAACCTTTATGGCGAGGATCATGGAAAGGAATGTCGCGATCCACATTACGGTGGGACCTGCAGCACCGCGGAATTTCATTCCAAATATTTCGAACTCGATCGGACCTGCTTGATGCCGAAATAAAGTCACTATTGCAAGCGCTGCAACCATCGCTAGAGGCGCACCGACAGTGGATAGGAAATGCTGCTCAAAGATTGTTATTAACCAAAGCGGGTTCCGGCAAACATGCCGCACGAAGATGAAAATGCCAAATGCGGCAAAGGCCCCGACACCAGCGATGCTTAGCCGCAATGCCCACCATGAAGCTCGAAGTGGGGTGCTTTGATTTACAGGTTGATCGCTCATGTCGTTCTCATGGCCCAACGGGGCGCCTGACCAGCGGGCGCGGTTTTGGCCCGTCTGCGTCAAAACGCTGGTTATGCAAAAACTATGAGTTCTTTTTTAGTTGCTTATCTTGATATTTTTGGATTTTAAAATACCAAAGAAAAAACCCGAACGCTGACAAAATAAAGCCAAAAATCATCCCATACGTTTGGATTTTCCGGATGCATTCATAATCTATTCCAATAACCTCAACCTTTTTTGAATTGGTTCTTAGTTCCTCATTTTTCATTTTTAATTTATATGCTTTATCTAAAAGTTCTTCTTTATTGCGATCGCCGGTCGATTCATTTGGTTCCAATTTCTTGTTTATATCCTGTAAATATTGTACTTCGATCTCAAGTGATTTTATCTTACCTTCGATTTCAATCATTGCCAGTCTTAATTCTCTGGCTTTAATAATTGGAAAATAGGAGGCGGCCAACAAAACTACTACACCGACAAGCGCTATAAACTTGTATAAATTATCGGTTGGTAAATTTGGAATATTCACCTCAATCCTCTATGCATAACCATTGATTATCAGGCAGATTTACCTGATAATAGTCATATCGGCGTATTTTCAGGCAAAATTGCCTGTTTACAATATTCAATATTTAGAGTACAAACTCTTCAAGAAAAAGACTCCTCAACAGTTTATTGCCATGAAACTCTTGGACGAAATGCGGGCTGTCATGCGGCGCCGCCACTATTCCATTCGTACGGAACGGAGCTATTGCGCTTGGGCCAC
>JBDRNK010000055.1:0-17530 GCA_043811105.1 Candidatus Uhrbacteria bacterium | reverse complement strand
TATATACTGCGCCCAGTAATAATCAAGATTAAATATGCTATCAATCAGACTATCTCGTATCGGGAAAAAAAGACAACCTCATTACCGGGTGATTGTTGTTGATAAACGACGTGATCCTTGGGGCAAATCAATTGAAATTTTAGGTTCTCGCAACCCGCGAAGTAAAGAAACCGTTCTTAAAGAAGAACGAATCAAGTACTGGCTTGATCAAGGTGCTCAACCATCAAACACTGTTTGGAACATGTTGATTGATGCCGGGATTGCTCAGGGTGAAAAACGCGGTGTAACCCATATTTCAAAAAAACGCGCTGGTAAGCAGAAAGAAGCTGTGGAAGCAGCTAAAGAAAAGGCAGCAGCAGCTGAAGCCGAAACTAAAGAAGAAAAACCAGCAGAAGAAGTTGTTGCAGAAACTCCGGTCGAAGCTCCAGTTGAAGTTCCAGTTGAGACTCCGGCCGAAGGTCCCGACCAAAGTGGAGGGGCAGAAGAAGTAAAAGAAGAAGTAAAAGAATAAAATCAAGAGGGATTGATCCCCCCGTTCGCGAACGGGGGGATTGACACTGGCTCTCTTTTTTTGTTATAATATTCTCGACGTCAATAAGCCAGCTAGACTTGGTCGACAGGCTGCTTAAGACGGAAGAAAAGAATATTACTAATTGAAAGACAGACTCACAGATATGGAGAAAGACCAAGAGTTTGTCGAGTACATTGTTAGGGAGATTGTTAATCACCCTGATGATGTCCGTACTGAGCGTACGGTTGATGAGCGTGGTGTATTAATCACTTTGCACATCAATCCGGATGACATGGGATATGTTATTGGCCGACAAGGTCAGACTGCCCGTGCTATCCGCACTCTGCTTAAAATCGTTGGTGCACGTGGCAATGCTCGCGTAAACCTGAAGATCTTTGAGCCAGAAGGATCACGTGGTCCTCGAAATGCTGCTCCTACGGAAGACGTTGACACATCTGCTGTTGACGAACTCGGCATTTAACATTTCAAAAACCCAAAAATCATGGTACATTGTTATCATGATTTTTGTGTAAATATATATATGAATCCAAACACCAACCAAGATCAAAAACTTGAAAGATTAGCCGAAATATACCAAGAATATCAGGCTAAGATTGATAACATCCAAAAACAACGCTGGGATGAATTTGTGGACATTATGAAAGACATGGATAAAGAAGAAATTGAAAAAGTGAGAAACCAAATATTTAATCAAAAATGATATGAGCGAAGAATTAAAAAACGAACAAGCTGGTGCAGAAGAGCCGGTGGGCAAGGAAAAAGTAAAGCAATCATTATTTGAACGAGCGATGAGTTTTTTAGGTTTGGAGGATATTGGAAGTCGAAAAAAACTGGACAGCCTCCGAGTTGATTCTAATGAGCGTTTGCAATGGGAAATGGCTCAAGCTATAGATGTGGCCGGTGATGTAATTCAAGAAAAGGCTGACACTGTTGTTGCTGATGATCAGGAAAGAACAGCCAAAGTAATAGATATAGCCACGAAACGTGAGATAAAAAATCCTGAGCTACAGAGCAAGGTTGATGCCATAAAACAAAAACAAGAAGAAATGGCATCAAAACTGGCAACTATCAGAGCCGAATTTACAGCCAAGGCAAAAGCTGAAACTTCTTCAGAAACAAAGAAGAGTAGAGACGAGATTCGAGTCAGCAAAGAATACCAAGCATTTGCCAGACAATTTAATTCAGCCAATGAGAAGGCACGGGCATATTTAATGAAAGATGCCATAAAACGATCTCAAAGCAGTGAAGCGGATACTGATACAATTAATGCATATCGACTTTTTGAAGCTGATGCTCGTAAAGCTAAGGATGGTCAGATTGATGTTCCAAAAGCGACTCCGGTTATTTCTGAAATTACTCCGCGAGCCAGTGATAAATATAAGGTCGTTAAAGCAACTAAAGAAACTGACCCACGGCCTAGTGATAAATATAAGGTGGTTAAAACAGAAAAAAATATTGAAGAAGCTTCTGCAAAACAAGCCAAAGAACGGATTGATAATGATGAAAAACTGACTGCTTATTTGGAAGAGGCTGGTGATAAAAGCAAAGCAAAACTTATAAGCGATCGTAATGATGGCATAATGACTAAGGCGCTACTGATGCAAATGACCAAAAGACCGGAAGCAACTAAAGACGAGATGCGTCAACATCTGGAAAGCGTTAGGGATTTTAAAGTAGCTAACGGAGCGGGTAAAACAGATTTAGACCGAGCCATCAACTGGGCCTTACGCCATCGCTTTGACCGGATTTCAGAACAACTAAATCCAGCTACAACAGCTGAAGAACCAAAAGAACAACTAGTGGCTTCCCCTGATTCAGCTCGAGCCGCTGCTGCTATGGATGTTATGCCAAAGGAGGCTGATCTTGAGGCTGTGCAAGCAGAAGCTAATAAAGAAGAGCCTGTAACTACTGCAGATTCAACTCGAGCTGCAGCAAACATGGAACCGTTACCAAAGGAGGCTGATCTTGAAGCTGTGCAAGCTGATGCAGAAGAAGAAACACTGAAAAAAGCTGCCTAAGTTATGAAAAAACGAATTGATATAATCACAATCTTTCCAGAAGTTTGCTCGCCATATTTAGAGGCGAGCATTCTTGGGCGAGCGCAAAAGAAGCGTCTGTTGGATCTTCGTGTTCATAATCTGCGAGAATATACCAAGGACAAACATCACAACGTTGATGATACACCTTATGGTGGTGGACCTGGGATGGTCATGCAGGTTGAGCCGTTTGATCGGGCTCTTAAGAAAATAAGAAAACAACCCACCGCCGCTAAAGCTTTGGCGGGCAGGGAAAATAAGAAAGTAAGAATAATTCTGACATCGGCTTCGGGTAAACGATTTACACAAAAGGATGCTAAACGGTTGGCTAAATATGATCAAATTATTTTCTTATGCGGACGATATGAAGGCGTGGATGCGCGAGTGGAAAAACACTTGGCTGATGAGTCGCTTTCGATCGGAGACTATGTTCTGACCGGTGGCGAACTCCCTGCCTTGGTTATGGCCGATGCAATTGCTCGGATGGTGCCAGGTGTTCTTGGAAAAGCCGAGTCGCTTGATACTGAATCGCACACAGTTGAAGGAGTTCTAGAATATCCACAATACACAAAACCAGAAAAGTATGGTCGCTGGAAAGTTCCGGAAGTGCTGCTGAGTGGGGATCATAAGAAGATTGAGGAGTGGAGACGTAAGAATTCTCAGGGGCTTTAGACCCGTTCTAATTCGAACGCCATCAAAGATGGCTTTGAAAAATTTCTAACGGATCTCTGATCCGGTTAGAAGGTCAATACGCCGCTTCCCGCCAGAGACGGGAAAAGCGGCTAGGAAATAAAAAGAATCAGACCATGCTCGCAACATCATTATTTCGAACAACCTATAAACACATTCTCAAGCCAATCCTGTTCAAATTCGATGCGGAATTTATTCATGATACTTTTGTTTGGACAGGAACTCAGCTTGGACGATTTTCAATAACGCAAAAGTTAACTTCGCAACTTTTCAAATATTCAAACCCAATTTTAAAGCACGAAGTTTTAGGAATCAACTTCCCTAACCCCATCGGTCTGGCTGCTGGTTTTGATAAAGATGCACGCCTGATGGACATCTTACCTGCGGTTGGATTCGGATTCGAAGAGATCGGATCAATCACTGGCGAACCTTGTGCTGGAAATTCCGGCAAACGTTTATGGCGCATTCCAAAAGCAAAAGCATTGCGAGTTTTTTACGGACTTAAGAACGAAGGAGCTGAAGCGATCGCCAACAAGTTGGCTAAGAAGACCTTCCGGTTCCCAATCGGAGTTAGTGTAGCCAAGACTAATTGTCCAGCCACCGCAAATCCAATGGCTGGAATTGCAGATTACGTTAAGGCTTTTAAAACAATGAAGGATATTGGCGACTATGTGACAATAAACATCAGTTGCCCAAACGCTTTTGGTGGCGAGCCTTTTACAGATCCGACCAGTCTTGATCAACTGTTGACTGAGATCGATAAGATCGAAACAGATAAACCTATCTTTCTTAAGATTGCTGTTGATCTGATTGAGTCAGAGCTGGACGAAGTGGTTCGTGTTTGTGATCAGCATCGTATTAATGGTTTTGTTTGTGCCAACTTGACCAAGAAGGTTGAGAACGTTCAGATCGCCCCAGATCAAATTCCTGAAGATTCAAAAGGTGGCATTTCTGGTTTACCGGTTCAAAAACCTTCAAACAAACAAATTGCTTATCTGTATCGCAAATGCGGTGACCGATATACAATCATTGGCTGTGGTGGTGTGTTTTCGGCAGAAGATGCTTATGAGAAAATTCGACTCGGAGCATCGCTGGTGCAGTTGATCACTGGCATGATCTTTGAAGGCCCTCAGTTGATTGGGGAGATAAACAAGGGGTTGGTTGAACTACTACGAAAAGATGGCTACGAGTCGATATCACAAGCCATTGGCTCTGCGTGGGACCGACAGGCGTAAGCCTGTCATTTTTTTGCATGATCTTGTAATTTTATGACTTTATGTTAAACTTTTTCCATGCGTACTTTCTTCGCATTGTGGTCTGTGACGGGCCACGCTCACAACGGTCACTGCAACTAGTCGGGCAACGACTGGGTATCAGTTGAAAGTAGGTGTAAAAACTGTTGGAACTTAGGTTGTTCATAAATACAAAAGAGAGCGTTCCCAGCAACCCAGATCGGATTACCCGAGATGGCGAGCAACCTAAGGAAAAACTTTTGGAACATCACTAAAAGCTGATTTAGACCCAGAAGAGCAGGTTGACACACCTGCTACAAGCGGTGATCCTACCGCTACCGTCACATCTTCCCTTCACTGAGTTTACTTGGTGAAGGGATTTTTTAATCCATAACCGAACTCTTTTCTTTCAAATCACTTATGACTTTTCGAACGATCGTCACAAAAGTCAGAAGTACGGGATTAATTATGTTGGTTTTATACAGCGAAGTAAGGTGACCACGCCTATTTGTTTCTTTCTACTTTCTACCTTCTACTTTCTTCTTTTCACATAATTTAAGCTCGTGGATAAGCTCTGAATTAAGCTCCTTGACAGGATATTGGGTATAAGCTAAAATACTGCCACGTTCGTTTACAATTTAGTACCAAGCAAACCAAGTCAAAAACCCGGCAGCGACCGGGTAAACCAAGCAATTGTTTATCTACTGTGCGATTGTAACGTCTATCCCACTTCGCTCCTGATGGAGCTTCGTGGGAAAATCAAGTCCTCGCCGGATGGCGAGGCCCAGACAGATACCACCGATGCAAATCGTGGTGTTTAACTGAGAGTTTGATCCTGGCTCAGGATGAACGCTGGCGGCGTGTCTAAGGCATGCAAGTCGAACGCGTAAATTTATTTACGAGTGGCAAACGGGAGAGTAACGCATTGGTAACCTACCTTAAGGTCAGGAATAATCCGGCGAAAGCCAGACTAATACCTGATAGTCCCCCCTTCGCTAAAGCTTCGGGGGGTAAAGTTTCGGCGCCTTAAGATGGGCCTATGTCCTATCAGCTTGTTGGTGAGGTAAAAGCTCACCAAGGCTACGACGGGTACCGGGTGTGAGAGCATGACCCGGCTCACTGGGACTGAGACACTGCCCAGACACCTACGGGTGGCTGCAGTCGAGAATCTTCCTCAATGCACGAAAGTGTGAAGGAGCGACGCCGCGTGCCGGATGAAGGCCTTCGGGTTGTAAACGGCTTTTATTGGAGAAGAACTAATGACGGTATCCAATGAATAAGAGGTTGCTAACTCCGTGCCAGCAGCAGCGGTAATACGGAGACCTCGAGCGTTATCCGGATTTATTGGGCGTAAAGGGTCCGTAGGCGGTTTTGTAAGTCATCTGTCAAATCGCAAGGCTTAACCTTGCGGCTGCAGCTGATACTGCAAAACTAGAGAGCGGGAGAGGTACACGGAATGGCCGGTGTAGGGGTAAAATCCGTTAATATCGGCTAGAACACCAAAGGCGAAGGCAGTGTACTGGAACGTTTCTGACGCTGAGGGACGAAAGCGTGGGTAGCGAAAGGGATTAGATACCCCTGTAGTCCACGCCCTAAACGATGGATGCTAGGCATTGGAAGTATCGACCCTTTCAGTGCCGTTTAACCAAGCTAACGCATTAAGCATCCCGCCTGGGGAGTACGGCCGCAAGGCTAAAACTCAAAGGAATAGACGGGGACCTGCACAAGCGGTGGATCATGCGGTTTAATTCGATACCAAGCGAGGAACCTCACCTAGGTTT
This sequence comes from Candidatus Uhrbacteria bacterium, assembly GCA_043811105.1. GTDB lineage: Bacteria > Patescibacteriota > Patescibacteriia > UBA9934 > CAZDDW01 > CAZDDW01. The sequence goes on along the minus strand of JBDRNK010000055.1, from coordinate 11,259 downwards.
GACATCTAGCTGCAAACTCCCAGAAACGGGAGCTCCTTAGAGGGTGCTAGACAGGTGCTGCATGGTTGTCGTCAGCTCGTGGCGTGAGCTGTTCCCTTAAGTGGGGTAACGAGCGCAACCCCTATCGCGTGTTATACGTGTCACGCGAGACTGCCTTCGTAAGAAGGAGGAAGGTGGGGACGACGTCAAATCAGCATGGCTCTTACATCTAGGGCGACACGCATGATACAATGGCCGGTACAACGGGTTGCCAAACCGCGAGGTGGAGCTAATCCCTTAAAGCCGGTCTCAGTTCGGATCGGAGTCTGAAACTCGACTCCGTGAAGTTGGAATCGCTAGTAACGGTGCATCATAACGGCGCCGTGAATACGTTCTCAGGTCTTGTACTCACCGCCCGTCACGTCAAGAGAGTCGGGGGCACCCGAAGGTCGTTGTAGGACGGCCGAAGGTGAATTCGATGATAGGGACGAAGTCGTATGGCCAATCTGGCCACGTTGCGACTCCCAACAGTAATGTTGGTGCACAAATTTGACTATATCGGTGAAACCCAACCTCCTCTCTCGGAGGGGGTAATACCGAGGGAAGTTTATAAGTGGTAAGCATATGGCAAACAGAAAGCTATATCACGACATGCGTCAATTAATTAGATTAGACGCTGAACAACGAGCTATGGTTGTAGGCACTGTTCTTGGAGATAGCTGTCTAATAGAGACGGTTTCAAAAAAGAATCTGCGCTTACAAATTGACCATTGTGAAGTTCAACGTGAATATGTTTTCTGGAAATATCAAATTCTAGAACCACTTGTTCTGACGCCACCAAAGTTTCGAGTCCAAACTCGATCCTGGCGATTCAGAACCATTAGTCATCCAGATCTAACGGATATCGGCAGACTATTCTATCAAGGTCGCCGACGAATAATTCCAGAAGATATTGAATCTGTTCTAACAGATCCAATCTCCCTGGCGGTCTGGTTCATGGACGATGGTGCGAAGAACAGAAATGATGGTTTAATCCTTAACACGCAATGTTTTACAAAAAGTGACACAGAGCGACTAAAGGATTGCCTGAAAAATAACTTTGCACTTAACCATGTTTCACTCCAGGCTGACAAGAATGGATGGCGACTGTATATTCAAAAGGCTTCGACTGAACGTTTTACAGAAATTGTAAAACCCTACGTCTTGCCTGTAATGGAATACAAAATGATAAACCCCGTAGAGACTACACGTCAACTCCCAGCGTCACTGGGATGAAGATATAGTCCATGCCTTAAAGTAATTTAGGGGTAAGCATGAACAAGGCACGGGTAGCGGAAGCTGTTCGTGGATCACCTCCTTTCTAAAGGACACTAGAGCCTTGAGCTCTACATTCTAGGTCGAGATCTGATTGTCAGATCTATCCCACGTCGCCCGGCGAAGCCGGACTATGTGGGACAAACCAGACGTTGCAATCGTATAGATAGATAAAATCAGAAACCTGCCCAAGCGGCAGGTTTTTGGGTTGACAGATATTACCTGTCGTGTTAGATTATTTAGTCCCAATAAACACAGAGGAGTGTAGTCATGGACAAGATCTCGCACATGGTTCTTTTCGTTTCGATCATGCTGTTGGCCGGTTGTGGCACCGCCGGGAAGAACATCAATTCTTCGCTGCCGGACAACGAACGAGCAGCGCTGGTCTTCACCGGTTCTCTCGAAGGGGTCAACCCGAGTCTGAACCCCGAATTCAAGGCCGCCTACGAAATGGCATTGGCCCTCCACTACCAGCGTGAGGAATATCTGCAAGACAGCGAGCTGAGCATCGAGCAGGCCGAGTCAGTCTGGGAAGCATCGCCCTTCACATCAGGAACCAGGTTCTTCTGGTGGAACAAGGACGGTTTCAAACCGACTCGTTCCTTGGGCATTCGAGTGTCAGAAGGTCAATGGGAACCAGTACTGGACTTCGGTTTCCGTTGGAATGATGACGTTGAGCGGATTCACCGCTTCGGACCACTGATCGCCTTGGCAGAAAGTGTTCCGGGAGACATGCTCGAGGTCTACGATCTGAGTTCCGCCCCTGGGAATCGATGGTTGACCAAATGGCTCGATCGTATGCCTGCGCACGCCCCTGGGAACACTATCCCAGATGAGGCCGAACTGATCAGCCTAGCCAACTTGGATCTGGACAACGATCCAGAAATGCTGGTCCGCTACGGCTGGAATGAGTGTGGTGGCCACGAACTTTTCGTCCTTTACGACTGGGACAAGGACCACTACCGCAGCATCAGCAAATACGACGTCGTCTACTACTAACACCGCTCCCGCAGCTCATCTGAGCTGCGGACTTTTTATAATTAATTTTAGGTTGACCCTCTGCTATTTTCCCTATATAATTTTTCAAGGAGGTTCTTTATCATGAAAAGTGATTTATACGGACTTGGGTTTTTGGGTATAGCCGGGCTTTACGGTGTTCTTTGGCTCTTGGGTCTTGAACCGGTCTTTAATCTTTTACACGTTGAGAGTGTCGGCTTCTGGCTTGAACACAATCTACCAACAGGAATTGGTTGCATCCTATTCTGCCTCTTACTTTTTGTCTGGTTCTTCTGGCTTGCTGTACTGATCTGGTTGTGTGTCTTGGTGGTAAAACTGACATTATTCCTGAAACACACATTTTGTCCAATCCAGGTTGTGTAATTCATAACCACGTATAACGCACCCGCCCTTGGGTGCGTTTTTTATTCACCCGCCAATCCGGCAGGTTTTTGGTTTACCAGCCACACCTTGACACATTCATCTTATTCTGCTAAATTAACTACTCGACGCTATTTATAAGCGCAAACGAGAACATAACTCGGGAGGAAACAATGGGTGATCGAGACCTGATAATTCGTAGTGATACACCACCAGCCCAGGCGATCTCGCTGGTTCTAAGTGGTCAGGTGACCGAAACCGGTATGGCCAGAGCGCTGACCAGGCATTTGCCAACCGAGCAAGCTCGGGCAGTCATGGCCGGATTGCCGGTTCCGATGCAGGCCCGGCTGGTCAATCAACAGATTGGTGGCGCCATCGAAGCTCCACTACTGGCCCTGGTTCCGATCGAACATGCCAGCGCCACAGTACTGCTCAATACCATTCTCTTCCACACCCGAAGTCGGGAAGAGCTACACATGGTTCATGGTGCGGAATGGGAAGACACTGTTGCTGAGCTGGAGGAACACTTGGTTCGTGTGACCAAGTCCAGCGGAAGCATGGTCGAAATTCCCCTGTTCCTGGATCCGGACCAAGCTTTTGTCCTGGCCAACACCATCCTGCATCATTCCGACAGAGCCTGGCGCGAAAGGGTCATGCAAGAACTTGGTGACGACTTCTTTGCAGTGGTCGTCAGTGCGTTCATGAACGGCAAGCTCCAACTCGATGAAAATGTCTGGCTTGATTTCTGGGAGTGTCTACCGGATCAACTCCGTGGTTACTGTGAAACACTTTCCCGTGAACTACCCTTTGCTACCATTGCATCTGATCTGATCGGCCTCCACGCTCAGACCACTACTGCCCAGTTCGCAGTATCTCAGATTCCTGAGGAGCGGACAGCTATCGACCAGATCATCGATGAACTGGTAGCCAAACGCTCGACTGATCAGCTGGTAGCTGAACTCGAGGACGGCGCCGACGAAGACTGGGACGACCTGGACACACCTGATCCTGACGTCGATCTCGAGGGCAACCTCTAGTACTCTTCAAGCCTTCTGGGGGACACTTCAGAAGGCTTTTTCTTTCTTTGCAAATAATGCTAAGTTGTTTATAAGGAAAGCCTGATCACAAATGTGGTCAGTCAGTGCCCTTTACAAAGGAGAACCGTAATGCAAACGCGAGCTCTAACGGTAGCCAACCCCAAAGAGCAGGCTGAAGCCAAGTCGCGTCTTCTGCGCGCGGCTATCAGTCTGATTATTGAACGAGTTCCTAACCATGACCTGACTCACATCCTCCAGGCCTTTCTGGAATATGTAGCCAAGCGTGACAATTTTGATCTGACTAGGCCAAACCAAATGACTCGGGCTGAAGCAATCATCATTGTAACTTTGAACTTGGGTCTTGAGGTTCATGCCAATAACAACGTTAACAAGGCTGCCAAGGCCTTGTATAAAAAGCCGGTCCTGGTCTTCCAGCTCGGTGAAAAAACTGTAGCCGATCTGAAAACAAGAATCGCCAAGGTTGTGAAACAGGCTGTTGTTCCAGTAAAAGTCCACAAGAGGTATAAATATTACGGAGTAACTGACGCAGAAACTGAGCAACAGCTGGCTAACTGGAACAGCGGACAGCTGAGCGAACACTCGATCCTGCCACTGGCCAACCTGTCAGAAATCCAATTGATTGAGCAAGTGCTTGATCGGGTTGAACAAGAAGTCTGCCTGTCGCGCAAGGTCAACTGGTACGAAATACTGGGTCGAAGCAGGGGTATCTGTCACTTTGCGGCCAAATACTTTCTTCGATCAAGACGGGAAACCATTAACCCTGCTGGCGGAATCTGGCGGCCTTTTGTCACCTCTTTGGTGGCTAAAGTTCTGACCAGTACTTGGGGCAATTCCAACATACAGCTTGGAAATCTGGCTCAGCTCAATCTGGAACGGTATCTGGTAATCACTGAAGAGGCTCTGCGTGAAATTCTAGATCTGGTAATGTTTGAACCGGAAAAGATCAGTCAACAAGCAATTCCGGCAGCAGTCAAGATCACGACAGCAGCAATGGACAGCACCATTCACTGGCATGAACATGGGGTCTTTTCCGACAAGTGCAATCAGGATGAAGTAAGAGAAATCCTGGGTCTGGCCAGTCAGGCTCTGGAACGCTTTGCAACTGATGCTCGCACTTTTTACTTGGCTGTAACTTCAGTTGATCAACCCAGCCGCGCAGAGCTGGATCGCTTCTGGCGTAGTCGTTTGCTTCTGCACAACGAAACGGCGACCCGACCGCTACAGGCTCGCCTGGACGAAGAGGTTGCTCTACATCACCAGCCCTGGCAAAAACTTCCTAAAACACGAAACCTGGCCGAGGTGGTTAGCTGCATTGCCGGCTTTACTGTTTGGCCGATTGCGGAACAGGTCAGGTTTGCTACAGAGTACGACTTTGAACGAACTATTGCTCGGGAAGGCCAGCTTGATCAGGTTGTCAATCAGCTGAACAAAATTTTTCAACTGGTATCTGAACTTGATTCTGACCACAACAACTACGTCCAGATGATCATTGAACGGATTAACTGGAGTTCAAGGGTCAACTTGGTAGTTGAGTTGTGTAAACGTTCCAAGGCTGATCAGCGTTCGGCTGAAATGGACTGGATCTCGTCACACACCAAATGGAACAAGCAGGCTTTGTTTGAACTCAGTCGTGAAAATATTTACGGTATTGGTCTAGGTCCGGCTATTGTAGCCATGCGCGAACAGTTAAACGAAACTGACTGGCGCGAAATTATGCCAGTTGGCATGGGTCCTTCAAATGAACTTATCAAGGTCTTTTTCATGGCCTTAAATGAAGAGCAACGAGCGCGCTTCATTGTCATGTTGGACACCACCCGTTTTAGTTCCATTCTGAATCGCTTTTCAATCAAAGAACTCGAAGAGGTGTTTGCTCCGATTGTACGGCGCCTCAAATCCGATCCGGGATACAAGAAGGAATTTAATCACTGGTACGACGGAAACACAAACAGCTACTCTCAACAGATCCGTTTGCGTGATCCAGAAAAAGATTACGCTTTGCTCAATTTACTGACAGACTAAAAACTTATATCCCCTTTCACTGAAAGGGGATTTTTATCTAAAATAAGCCTGTTAACAAGTTGAATTTATTACTCTTGTCAGATGTCTTTTATTTCGCTATAATAGGCTACGTTATATGGGCGTGTAGCTCAGGTGGTAGAGCACAGTCCTGATAAGACTGGGGTCCCTGGTTCGCCCAGTACCAGGCCTCATACATACCGGATCGGCCGGTACTGGGCGCCATGTACCGACCGAAGCACCCAACACCGGTCTGGTACATGGCGAGTCCAATAACAATCATTTTGCGGGCGTGTAGCTCAGGTGGTAGAGCACAGTCCTGATAAGACTGGGGTCCCTGGTTCGAGTCCAGGCACGCCCACCACCCCCCGTCGCTCAATCTTTGATTGAGCTATGGGGGGTGTCCCCCGAAGCTTTAGCGAAGGGGAATGGAGAATAGAACTTATGTCCATATTTACAATCGGTGATTCAGAAATTTTACTCCGCTTGATAATGGCGGCAATTTTGTGCGGAATGATCGGATTTGAATACAAGAGCCGAAACCGAACAGCTCAAATCAGGACCAGTGCTTTAATCGGCATGGGTGTGGCCTTGTTTACCATTGCTTCAATCGGATTTGTTCAACTGGGGGCTGAAGGCGTAGTTGATGCTTCGCAAATCGCAGGATTCGTTCTGGCAGGAGTTGGTTTAATCTGTTTAGGGGTCATTATGCAATCACGCGGTATTGTTAAGGGTTTAACAACAGCTGCTTCAATCTGGATTGTCGCTGCAATTGGTATGGTTATTGGCATGGGAATGTATGGAGCTGCCGTGATCGCAACAATTTTGACAATTATAATTTTAACCATTCTGCGAAATATTAACGCTGAAGAAGACGATATAACAAAAGTAAATTTGCCGAGGTAGCTTCCGCCACTCAGCCGCAAGGGCGGACCCGCCCGCGCTCAACGTGGCGGGCAGTGGTAGCTAAACGGTGGAGGAAGCAGTTTAATAATATGCCGAGGTAGCTCAGTGGTAGAGCAGAGGACTGAAAATCCTCGTGTCGTGAGTTCAATTCTCACCCTCGGCACCAGCCTTCGCTAAAGCTTCGGCTGGCGAAGCTATGCAAAGAGCCACCTAACAGGTGGCTTCTTGCTTTACAAAATAAAAAATCGGGCTGGGTTAGAGCCCGAACTGAGCAAGAAGTTCTTTTGGAGGCTTGACCGGATAGTCGCCGGTGAAGCAAGCCGTGCAGAAGCTACGACCTTGAAGTTCCGGAGTTGCCAGCACTTGCTCGATGGTCGGATAAAATACATCGCACCCCATCCATTCATTGATTGACTGCCGTGATCTTCGCCGAGCAGCCAATAGGTGTTGTGGGTTCTTGGTATGTAGACCAAAGAAACAAGGAAATCTGTACGGTGGCACAGAAGACAAGAAAGCCAGATCTCTGACTCCCAAAGCCCTGAACCCACGAACCAAATTCCGGCTGGTAAAGCCTTCAACAACTGAGTCATCACAAACAGCCGGATACTTTCCTTCAACCAAGTCTCGAATGATGATCAGCTTCTGCAATAAACCTCGCTCTGGCTGAATAAAATCACGGAAAAAATCCATATCAGGCGGCAGATCGCGATTTCGAATTATTGCATCAAAACATGGAATACCGGCCTTACCGGCAATACCTTGTGCAAAAGGAATCCCTCCATCAGGAACTCCACAGACAAAGTCAGGTTTGATCGAAAGGCATGGCCAGAACATTCGACCTAAGGACTGTCGTAAAGAAGCAAAGCTGGCTCCAAGAACAAGATCATAACTGTCAGGACGTGCCAGGTAGACTTCGTCCATCAAGCAAATTAATGATCGGCACTCTCCACTATACTGATGTGAAACAAGTTCGTGACGATTCATCACCAAGACCTCACCGGGTTTGACCTCACGCTGAAAATCAAGCCGCGGGCCCATGTGACCATGGTGATTTTTCAAGTGTCTTATAGCAACATCAATGGCCACTGTTTCAGAAGCAGCCATGTGGTAAGTACCGCGATTGTCAGAAAACTGAGCCAGAATGGCTGGACGAATTCCATTTGGACAACGGAATGTATACAGATCATCAGACCACTCAGTCATGAGTACACCAGAATATGCGCCCTTGACCATTTTCATCATGGCCATGATCGCTTCAACAACAGCCTTGGAATCACGTCCACTCTGTTGCATCAGGAACCATTTAATTAAGGCGGCCATCGCTTCAGCATCATTATCGGTATAAAGTCGCTGACCATGTTTGGTCAAAAAAACTTTGACCTCGCCCATATTGAACATGTCCCCATTTTCACTCAAGAATATCTTGCCTTCACCGGAATCAACAAAATGCGGCTGAATGTTTCTACTGGAATCTTTCCCTTGAGTGGGATATCGTGTCTGACCGATACTGACTTCGCCGCCCATCTCTCTCCACTCAGGATCTTCGTAAATTTTTTCAGCACGACCACGCACCTTGACTACGGAAATCCGATTATCCAGACCGCGCTCCAGGCAGGCTTGCCCGGCAGCGCTTTGTCCACGATGAGTTTGCGAACAATTGGCCTTGGCAACAATGATCTTGGCATCAGGTCCGTTGTATCCGACAAATCCACACATCTCAACCTCCGATTGAAGATTGTAAGGTTCGTAGGATCTCCACCTTACCACCTTGAAATCAACACGTCAAAAATGTATAATGTCTTTAAATTAAAGAAACAAAATATGCGACAAATAACAATCTTTTTTATCATTATAACTTTTCTGCTCATGCCGGCGGTTGGGCTACGAGCTGAAGAAGTTGATGCTTATGCTGACAGCCTTGTCACTTACACCAATCAGGTACTATCTCCATCAAATGCCCTGGGAGCACCGGACAGTACTTATGCTGATTTTCTGAACCAAGACCATTACATCAAAGTTGATCTTGGTATTGGTGAAGAAGGAGTCGGTGATTTAAAACTTTACAACACTATTTTGGCCTGGGGAGCCACGGTTCGAGTTGAATTTTATGATGCTGAAGACAATCTACTGCAAACTTGGTCCAAAATGTTTGACGTGGGTGTAACTGAAACCATAGCTGATTATACCGGAACTGATCCATATCGCTATGTTAGAATTACCTCAATCGAAGAAGAGGTCTGGAAATTAGATGCACTTGAGGTTTTAGAATTATATGTGGATGAAGAAGAAGCGGTTGTTGAAGATGAGATAGTGGAAGCAGAAGAAGAAACTGATCCTGGTCTTGGAGAAAATTCGGTTGGACGACTAATTAAGATGATTGATGATGGAAATCCCGAAACAACATACGACACTGCAGTTTATGTTATTGGCTCTGATGGAAAAAGACATGCCTTTCCAAGCGAGTCTGTGTTTTTTTCTTGGTGGCAAGATTTTGAAGATGTAGAAGAGGTTGCTCAAGATGAAATGGATACATATCCACTTGGTCGGAACGTGACCATACGCCCGGGAACGAATTTAGTTAAAATACAAAGCTCGCCAAAAGTCTATGCCATTGAACCTGGAGCAATTCTACGTGAAATTGCCAGTGAAGAAGTCGCTTTTGATTTATATGGCAGTCAATGGGCTGACCGGGTTGTTGATATAGCTGACGGATTTTGGGCAAACTACTCTGTAGGTAATCCAATTTCAGTCGCGATTCATCCCAGTGGCACTGTTATGGTCCCGCTCTCAACCGGCGAAGTTTTATATCTAAATAATGGAGTTTATTACAGTATGTCCGGTGTAATCCATGATGGTATGCGTTTTAATGGTGATTTTTACACCGGGGTTGTTGATGATATTTTCAGTCTTTATCTTGATGGCGGCCAACTTGAATTGGTTACTAGTGTGCAATATCCATATTAAATCATATATAAAAGCAGGGTCTTTGACCTTGCTTTTGTATTGACATATCACAACACAATTGTTACAATCTTCTCACATATCGGGGATTAGCTCAGTAGGTAGAGCGCATGGTTTGGGACCCCTGAACCAGACGTCGCTTTGCTCCGTCGGTTCAGGGCAGGCATGAGGCCGTGGGTTCGCCCTATACCAGGCCTGCGGCCGGTATAGGGCGCCATGTACCGACCGAAGCACCCAACACCGGTCTGGTACATGGCGAGACAAAAAATATCGGGGATTAGCTCAGTAGGTAGAGCGCATGGTTTGGGACCATGAGGCCGTGGGTTCGAGACCCGCATCCCCGACCATGCGGGTGTCGTATAAAGGCTATTATTTCTGGTTTCCAACCAGATAATACGGGTTCGATTCCCGTCACCCGCTCCATCCCCCGTCGCTCCACATAGCTCAAGCTTTGCTTGAGCGGCGTGGAGCTATGGGGGACTAAGAAAAATCAGCTAGTAATTAGCTGATTTTTCTTTTACTCAATAATTTTAATGGCCTAAGATACAAAAAAGGGGGCCTGAAAAGTAAGATTTAGATTTAGAATTAGCACAGAAATGCGGTTTTTTTATTTTGTAAGATAAAATAGGGGGTATATGAATAAAAAAAAGACGTGTTTGTCCACTCTGTAAATCCAGCAAAACCATTAAGAAAGGGTTGAAACTAGGTCGACAAGTTTATCGGTGTAAGGTCTGTAATTACAAGTTCACTAACACCAGGCGAGCACGCCTCACAAAGACTAAAAACCTTTGGAAAGAGTATGTTTTTGGTAAACAAACGGTAGGTCAATTGTCAGTAGCTCACTCCATGGATAGTAGGTATGTTCGAAAATATTTAAATACTTACAACAGCCTATCCAAGCTTCATCACCCACGACCAATTCATCTAGTAACCGACGCCACATATTTTGGAGAAAGAAAAAAGAATACCTCTTGGTGCAGTGTCGTCGCTCGTGATCCTTATGTCAAAGAAGACCTTGTCTGGCAGTTTGCGGATACTGAAACAACCTATGCTTATAGTCTTGTTCGTGATGAACTTGAGGCTCTTGGTTACACTATTCTGTCAGTGACAGGAGACGGCTTTCCAGGTATAAAAGCAGCCTTTTTTAACATTCCTTTCCAAATGTGTCACGTACATATGGAACGACTGGTGGTTAAAGGAACAACCAGAAATCCTCAGACAGAAGCAGGACAAGTATTACTTGCATTAACCCGAACTCTGTACGATACAAATAGTAAAACTTTTAACAGACGACTCGATATGTATATTGAAAAGTATCGAGATTTTTTAAATGAGAAAACCACTAATCCTTTAACTGATGAACAGTATTGGACTCACAAGGAGTTAAGACAGGCCTTGCATCGCTTACTGCGTCATCAACGATATTTATTCACCTTTGAACAAAACAAAAACATTCCAAAGACAACAAATTCTTTGGAAGGTCACTTCACTCACACTAAAAAAATGGTTGGAGTTCATGGTGGGCTTTCTCGTCCTAAAAAGGAGAAGGTTTTAAACACTATTTTCCTTGCTTCTACCACTGCACCCAAAGTGGACAAACTTGATGAAATTCTGTGAAATCCAGGCCCCCATTTTTGTACCTTAGGCC
>JBDRNK010000054.1:0-3594 GCA_043811105.1 Candidatus Uhrbacteria bacterium | reverse complement strand
CAATAAACTAATTCGCAAAGCATCGGCACCATAAGTCTCAATCACTTCAATTGGATCAATCCCATTCCCGGCAGACTTTGAAAACTTCTGACCATGTTGGTCTCGCAACATGCCGTGGATATAAACATCTTTAAATGGAATTTCCTGAAGCGCATAGCTACTCATTAAAACCATGCGCAATAACCAGAGATACAAAATCTCATATCCCATTTGCATCCAGGTTGTTGGATGGAACTTCTTAAGGTCTTCGGTTTCGTTTGGCCACCCAAGTGTTGAGAATGTCCAAGAACCAGAACTAAACCAAGTATCCAAAGTATCCGGGTCTTGTTCCCAACCATCACCTTCTGGAGCCTCGATGCCGACATAAATTTCTTCACCCTTATACCAAACCGGGATGCGATGACCCCACCAAAGCTGACGTGACAGACACCAATCGCGTAAATTATCAACACGATCTATGTATAATTTAGTAAACCGTTCTGGGGTGATAGTTACTTTCTGACATTCATGACCACTCAGTCCTGTTGTAACGGCCTCCCGCATTAAATCCCGTAAACTTTTATTTTGTGAAGGAATGGCCTTGTTCATATCAAGCCACCACTGAGTCATTGGAATGGCTTCGATCAAATCTCCATAACGATCAGAGGTACCAACGTTCTGGGTGATCTCTTCTTCTTTTTCTAACAGACCTTGTTCATCAAGCCAGGCTACAAACTTTTCTCGAGCTTCTTCAACACCAAGCCCGGCATAGTCACCGGCTTCTTCAGTCATCTTACCGTCCTTACCAATAACCTGAATAATTCCAATAGGATCTTGTTTAGCCTTTTGGTTTTCATACATTGCAAAATCAGCCTGAGCATGTGCGGGAGTTACTCCAAGCGCGCCTGTTCCAAAATCTTGATCAACTTCCTCATCAGAAATAATTTTTATCTCAAGCGGTTTAGCTGCCCCAACATCAACTATAAAGACTTGGCCAATATACTCCTTGTATCGCTTGTCCTTAGGGTGAACGGCCACGGCTGTATCTCCGAGTTTTGTTTCTGGTCGTGTTGTAGCAATGGTGATCGGGAAGTCTTTAGAATATTTAAATGTGTAAAGTTTAGCAGTTCGTTCAACATGAACGATCTCATCATCAGAACTTGTTGACTGACCTTTTACAGACCAGTTAACGACCCTGTATCCGCGATAAATTAATCCATCGTTGTACATGCGAACAAACAATTCCTTCACCGATGTGTTTCTGTCTTCATCAAAAGTATATGCGAGTCGTGACCAATCACAACTAGTGCCCAGTTTCTTTATCTGAGACAAAATTGTTTCTTTTGAATCTTCAGCAAACTCCCTAATCTTTTCAACCAATTTTTCACGTCCTAATTCTTGTCTAGGATTTTCAATTCCTTCATCCATTAATATTTTTTCTACCTTGGCCTGCGTAGCAATGGCTGCGTGATCAGTTCCAGGTAAAAGCAAAGTCTTCCTACCTTTCAAGCGCTGATAACGAATCATTGTATCCATCATACTGTTCTCAAGAGCATGGCCAAGATGCAAAATACCGGTCACATTTGGTGGTGGCATCATGATCGTAAAAGGTTCTCCATCAATATTATCCGGATTAAAAAGGCCGCTCTTTTCCCAGGCGGAGTAAATCTTTTCTTCAACTTTTTTTGCCTCGTAGGCTTTAGCAATATCAAGTTTATCCATATCACCACCTAGTTTAGCTTAATTTCAGATCAATGACAAGCTCACACCATGCAGGCCTTGACCTATTTATAACCCTGTTGTAAGATAATTTCTTCCCAAGGAGGCCGCCATGCTGGCCGAGTAGGAGAGAGAAACATAATACTCGCCCTCCATGGCTTTAAATGAAAAACAACAGATTTTTGAGGCAATTAAACGAGCAAAGAGTCCGCTCGTGATTATTCCAGCTGGTTCCGGCGTAGACGGATACGCTTCAGCCATTGGATTTGGCCAAGCAATTACAAAGTTAGATAAAACAGTTGAAATCGTAGCCGCTGAAGGCCCAACGCCAAAGCAGCTGCGTTTTTTGATTGGGCATGATCTTATCCAACCAAGTTTAGATGGGATCGAAACTCTTACCTTGAAATTGAATGTAGCCAAGACTCAAGTTGATAAGTTGACCTACAATGTTGAGGGTGATGAACTGCATATTCATTTAACTCCACGATCTGGGGTTTGGCATGATAACGATCTGCGAACTGAACGCTCATCTTATCGACATGATCTGATTATCTCAATCGGGGCTCAAGATCTAAATGCCCACAGGCACTTATTTGAAAAACATAAAAACTTCTTTTTTAATGTTCCGATTATTAACATCGATCACTCACCAGCTAATGAACATTTCGGACAGTATAATTTAATTGATACTACGGCTACAGCTTGTGGCGAGGTTTGTCATAATTTTATTTGCGAAAATGAACCTCATTTAATGGACGAGGAAATGGCCACCTGTTTCTTAACGGCCATGATTTCCAAAACCAAAAGTTTTAAAACTTCAAACGTTACTCCGCGAACCTTGCAAATTGCATCTAATTTGATGGGGCTTGGTGCACGGCGTGATCAGATTGTGGAAAATTTGTTTCGAACTCGTTCGGTTGAGACATTGCGTTTGTGGGGCCGGGCCTTGGCCCGTCTGAAGTCAGACCGTAACTGTGGACTAGTCTGGACCTTGCTTTCGCAACAAGACTTTATGCAATCCGGTGCTGAAGAATCAGATCTGCCAGATGTGGTTGATGAAATGTTGGCCAGCTCACCAGAAGCCAAAGTTTCGATTCTGTTGTATGAAGACACGGATCGAAATGTCTGTGGCATTATTCGAACCGAACAACCACACGATGCTGTGGCTCTGGCCGCCCCGTTCAAACCAGCTGGCACTCGCGAAGAAGCTCGCGTCTGTTTCATTGGCCGCAACATCGTGGCCGTGGAAAAAGAACTGGTGCCAAAAATACAGAAAGCACTCGCATTGTAGGGAATGACACCCGCAAGGGTGTCAATTCGTAGGGACTGACAAACGCCTGCCCGGTACTTGTCCGAAGGACATAGTACTGGGTAAGCTTGTCATCTCAATTGACACACTGACGTGTGTCGATCCCACACAACACCAAAGATCCTTTCAATCCGGAGGAAAAAATGGCTGAACAAAAAAGAAAATGGCGTCAGCTATGCCTGACTGTCTGCCGATCTTTATTCGGACCGGTGCTAATGCCAGAGAACCTCGCTGGATTTCAATCAAAGAAATCCGACCCGAACAGTTCTCCGGCCCTTGGATGTGGAAGGCGGTCAAAACTGCTTGCCATGAAGAAGGTTATGAACACTTGCTTTACAACCAACCCTAGAGGTTGGTTTTTTGAAAAGCAAAAGCTCCACCGTATTGGTGAAGCTTTTACTTCATGGTGGGTGTATGGGGATTCGAACCTCAGACCTCTACGATGTCAACGTAGCGCTCTAACCAACTGAGCTATACACCCATGCTATTTAATTGTAATGCCGGAACTCATCGGAATCTGGATCTTCTTTTTCAAACTCTTCTTTTATTTCTTCATCTGGATGATCAAACCAACGCGGTTCTTTGCT
>JBDRNK010000053.1:0-9313 GCA_043811105.1 Candidatus Uhrbacteria bacterium | reverse complement strand
TGGCTAAATTGACACCCTTACGGGTGTCGGTCCCCACGACCAACTCTAGAGAGAACCTCTAGGGTTTTTTGAGCGGATTTTTCCCAAGTGAATTCGCCTGATCGTGCCAAACCACGTTGACCCAGCTCTTGAGCCACTTGGTCATCACACATCCGATCAAGAACAGTAACCATTGGTCCAGCATCATAGGGATCAATATAGGCTACTGCATCTCCACCAACCTCGGGCAAGGAAGTTAATCGAGATGTGACCACCGGCGTTCCGACAGACATGGCTTCCAACACCGGCAAACCAAAGCCCTCATATAATGACGGATAGATGAAAGCCTGAGCGCCAACTAAAAGACGCCACTTATCATTTCTTGTTACATAACCAAGATAACGAATTACATCGTCATGTGCAGTATTTTGCCAACGCTGATTTATTTCATCTATCGCTGAAAATACAGATTTATACTTCCAACCCTTTTTTCCAGCAATCACAAACTGAAACTGCTTAGCCAGCTCCGGTGACTTGAACAGTAACCGATCAAAAGCTCGTAAAGCAACTTCAATATTTTTCCTCGGTTCAATAGTACAAAGTGACAAAAAATATTTTTTGTTGATTTCGAATCGTTCTCTATCTTCTGAGGATAATATAAAATCCATTCGATCTCTGGAAAAGACACCATGAGGAATAACTTCCACTTTTGAAAAAGCAAATTTAAAAAACAGCTTAACATCATTAGCTGTGGCGAATGAAGGGGTAATTATCGCATTGGCATGACGCAAACTTGAGGGAACTCGAAACTTTGTTGAATAGTGCCGTCCAATCTTGGTTTCAGGAAACCATTCCGGGTGACGAAATATTGCCAAGTCATGAACGGTGATAACCGACTTGCCTTTATACATTGCCGGTAATAATCCTGATGGCGAGAAAAACACATCCGGCTTTTCTTGATCAATCACCCGAGCGACAAACATCTGATTATAGATAATTGGCAAAAACTTTTGAAGTGCATGCAATGGAAAGGATCGAATTTTTACGTTATCTCGACCAGCGATCAATTGATCAACTGAGGCCTCAACAATGTTTCCATCAAAAAAGAGAATATACTGATTCTCCTGATCAATTTCAAATAAAGCACGTAAAATTGCTGTGGTGTAGTGCCCGACTCCAGCTGCCTCGCCGTATCCAGGGTTTAAAATTGTTCGACAGTCAACGGCAATGCGCATAGAGGAAAAAATAATAAACTAAAAAAATAAGAAAATAAAACTTTTTGTTCCCAGGGTGGCGAAAGTAACTATTATTCCAGCCACCAACATTCCTAAAAGAATTGCCGGAAGTGAATAACGATAATTGATGCGAAACAATACCGCGGCTATACTAGCTGTCCAAACACCGGTTAAAGGAAAAGGGATGGCTGTAAAGACAAATAAAGCAACCGCGCCATACTTTGCATATTTACCTTGAAACTTTTTTTCAGTCCGCTCAAATATTTTTTGCAAAATCCTTTCACCCCAACTAACATTCCTGTGACACCATTGCGTAATCGCTTCTAATCCAAAGATGACCAACAGGGCTGGTATAGCATTGCCAATCAAGGCAACGATCAGGGCATGAAGTGGCCGTAGATCAAAAACCTCGATGCCAATGGGAATTCCTGCCCGAAGTTCACCAAAAGGTGTCATGGAAATAAGAGCTGTAGCAACATCCGGAGGAAAATTTATAAACCAATCAATTATTATACTCATAGTTGATCGGGCCAGTCATAGGTATCATAGGCCCATTGGGTTAAACCTTTAACTTCTCGAAAACGATCGTCTTTTGTATCCGAACCAAGGACAACGACAAAAATATCCCGGCCCTGATCTTCTTCCGCTTGAATTGCTAAGCAATATCCAGCCTCTGGCAGATAACCGGTCTTGCCACCAACAATCTGATAAGGATAATCGTTAATAAAACTGTTTAATAGTTCGTTGGTGTTGGGAATAGTGTAATTATGCCCTGATAAAGAAGTAAAATAACTTGTTGTTTGAGTGGTCGCTTGCTTGATTTCTTCATTAGCCAACACTAAATCAAGTAACTTGGCAATTTCTCTGGCTGTTGAACGATTCTGAACCGACAGTCCGGTTGGGTCAGCAAAGGTGGTTTTGGTCAAACCTATTTCAAAAGCAGTCATGTTCATTTTTTGAACAAACTGTTCAGGACTTAGTCCACTTAAACGAGCCAAAGCGATTGTTGCTGAATTATCTGATCCAACCAAGCTAGCCTGCAAAACTTCTCGAACAGTCACTTGGTCATCAAGATATAAATATAAATGACCACCTTGTCGTAGATCTTGTTCTGAAACTGAAGCAAAGGCATCTAGATCAAGACCGGATTGCATAGCTACATAAGCGGTCATCAGTTTGGTAATACTGCCGATTGAACGAATTTCATCGATATTTTTTTCAAACAAAATCGCACCGCTTTCTTGATCAATGACAACAGCACTGACCGCGGTGGTTACTATACCCAAAGAATCTTGATCAACTTTTTGTGGAGTTTTATAGGCAGCCGAAATCAAACTGGCTTGTGGGTTTGCTGCCCATTGAACCAGTTGTTCCATATCAACCATGTTTACCGAGTTTGATGAAAGACCGGCTCGTTGCTCAAGCTCGCCAACATCAACCGGTGTAAATTCGATCATGGTCAAGGCCAAGACCACTTGTACTAAGACTTTAAAAATCATACGCTAACCTGTTCTGATGACTCTTGTTTATCAATTCCCAAAACCTGTTCAATACTTTCATGTTTATGCAGTTCAAGATAATTTGGCAGATCCTCAACTGAATGAATTCCAAGATGTCGTAAAAAATTATTAGCCAGCAGATATACCGG
This sequence comes from Candidatus Uhrbacteria bacterium, assembly GCA_043811105.1. Taxonomy (GTDB): domain Bacteria; phylum Patescibacteriota; class Patescibacteriia; order UBA9934; family CAZDDW01; genus CAZDDW01. The sequence goes on along the minus strand of JBDRNK010000053.1, from coordinate 6,451 downwards.
TTGTAGTTGATTAGGATGATCACGTTCTTCAATTAGTCCGCGCATTAATAAATTGCGTAAAATCAGCGAGCAATTAATTCCGCGGATTTGTTCGATCTCAGGCTTTGATACCGGGCCACGATAGGCAATTATTGTCAATGTCTCAAGCGATGGTCTGGTTAATTCGCCAGCCACCTCTTCTTTTACCAATGTTTCAATCACATCTGCGAACGCCGGATTGGTTACCAACTGCAACTTGCCATCGTGTTCGATCAAATGCAGCCCAGATTCATCGATATTCAGTTTGTTTTTTAATTCTTCGATCTCACTCTCAACCTGCTGTTTCTCTACTGCTAAAATCTTAACAATCCGATCAACCGCAATCGGTTTTCCGGTAACAAATAAAATTGCTTCAATTTTTCCTAATAAAGACATTAGTCTACGCGTTTAATATTTATTTCATCAAAAAGATTATTTTGACTGACATTAACGATCTGTTGTTTTACCAGTTCCAACAAAGCCAAAAAATTTGTTATTACATCGACTCTTGATCCGGAACCAGTGATCTCAGAAAAAGAAAACATGGCCCGATCCATGATCGCCGTATGAATATTCTTTATTCGCTCCTGAACTGAAGCCACCTGTCGCAAACTGGCTTTTTGTAAAGCCAAAAACGGTTCAAGTTTTTTTAACAGGCCACGCATGGCTGTTTCCAAAAGATCGACTTTCATTTTTTCCGGCGGAGCAAAGTCCTTAACCTGTTTCATCGGCCGTTCACGTTTGTACATCACCTGACCGGTAGCGTACATCTGTTCGATTATTTTCGAAGCTTCAACAAACTTTTTGTACATTCGTAATTGTTCAGCCAGATCATCACCTTCTTCTTCCTCAATTATCAGGTCAGGTAAAATCGCTTGTGATTTAATGTACAATAAACGTGAAGCAATGATTAGGAAATCCGCTAATTCCCCAGCCTGAACATCTCCTTGATTAACATAATTCAAATAATCATCAGCGACTTTTGCTAACGATACTTCAGTAATATCCATTTCCTCCTGTTCGATCAAATCAAGAAGAACCTGCAACGGTCCGGCAAACTCCTCCATTTTAAGCTCAAAAGACATGGTAAGAAAATAAGAAATTAAGAAATTAAGAAAATAAGTACTGTACTTATTTTTTATTTTCTTATTTTTTTAGTTTATTAATACTCATTCCCAGCTCGTCTAATAATTTCTGATCAACTTCAGCCGGTGCTCCGGTCATTGGTTCTGTTCCTTCGCTGTTTTTTGGAAAAGCTATTACTTCACGAATGTTTGCTTCATTTTCCAAAATCATCATTAAACGATCTATCCCAGGAGCCATTCCCCCGTGAGGCGGTGCACCATACTTAAAAGCTTCAACCATATGTGCAAATTCTTTATCAACTGTTGCTCGATCATAACCGGCAATTTCAAAAGCCTTATACATTGTTTCCGGTTGATGATTCCTAATTGCTCCGGAACTCAACTCATAACCATTGCAGACAATGTCAAACTGGTGGGCCACGATCTCAAACGGATCTTCTGAATTCAAAGCTTCAATTCCACCCTTAGGCATAGAAAAAGGATTGTGTCCAAATTCAATTTCGCCCTTGTCATTTTTCTGGTACATGGGAAAATCAACAATAAAGGCAAAGGCTAGCTCGTCTGGATCATCTGAATTTTTTCTAAGATCCGGTTTGTCTGATTTGTACTTTTCCATTGCTTCTTTATAAGTGATTCGCGGCCATGGTGTTTCTGTAATCATTTTGTCCGGATACAATTCTTTAATCATCGCTGTGAACATTTGCTCGGCGTGATCGAAAAGGTCTTCTTCTGTAACAAACGATATTTCCATATCCAGCTGGGTGTGTTCCGGCTGTCGATCACCACGAGAATCTTCATCACGCAAAGCTCGAGCAACTTGAAAATATTTTTCAAAACCAGCCACCATTAACAGCTGTTTGTACTGTTGCGGTGCCTGAGGTAAGGCATAAAATTTTCCCGGACTAAGTCGGCTTGGTACCAAATAATCGCGAGCACCTTCCGGTGAACTAACGGTTAATAACGGTGTTTCAATCTCAATAAAACTTTGATTGTGCAAATAGTTTCTAAAAAAACCAATCACTTTATCGCGAGCCCTAATATTCTTGGTCAGCCTTTCGGTTCGCAAATCTAGATAACGATATTTTAGTCTCAGCTCTTCATTCACACTGATTGAATCTTTATCAATCTCAAAAGGCGGGGTTTCACACTTATTCAATATTTGTACAGTTTTAGCCAAAATTTCCACTGTGCCAGTTGGCATTTTTTCATTCTTTTGCTTTTCACCACGCTCCTGAACCACTCCCTCAATCTGTAAAACAAACTCCGGTCGAATCTCATCGATCAAATTTTTCGAAGCATCATCAAGTTCGTCAGGGACGATGACCACCTGAAGCAAAGCTGAACGATCGCGCATGTCCAAAAAAACAATCTTACCCATGTTCCGCCGAGCATTTACCCAGCCATTTAGCCGAACCCTTTGCCCGATCTGATTAGTTGTTTCTACGTTTAGTGTTCTTTGCATATATATTATTTCTGTGCCCTTGCCGCAATTGCGAACTGTAAAAAATACTTATCCAAATTTTCCGGCGTTGAGCGATAGATATTATTTCCAAAAAAATAATCGGCTAAAACTTCGCGTGTTCGAGTTAATTCACGAAGTCCAACATCTTGTTGATGATCGTCTATAGTCAAGTCAAGTAATTCGAACATGCGATCAAGTGCTTTGTCTTGGCGCGTAATACTTTGCTTCTTCTGTGCCCTCAAAGCCCGTCCGACCTCACTGCCAATGTTGCCCATTTGAGCACTAAGACTTAAATCTGACCATCTTCCAGAAGCTAGTTCTTGATGCATGGCTGACATATTTAATTGCTAATTAATTTACTAACAATCTTTTTGATCTTTTCACGAACCACTTCATCTTCGACATCTCGAGATCGATTACCTTGACCAGGTCTTATATTGATCATGGAATCATATTCAAGAAAAGAATCAAGTGGCTCATCAGGATATAAGTTGATACCCCAGAGGTCGTTTTGACTTGATCCTTGCCCAAGTAGAATAGCCTCTTCGTCTGCATGTAGCTCCCCACCAATAGCCATTATTCCTTGCTCAATGTCTACCACAGCTTTAACCATGTCACCGAAACACTCTTCGGCGATTCGCTTCAACTCGGAAATAGTGATCCGGTCGGTGATAATTCTAATTTCTGACATATCTTTATTGACAAGCTTACGCTTGTCGATCCCTATTAAGGTCTTATACGATTTATCAATCTTGGAAAAGGGATGGTTTCGCGGATGTGTTTGGTACCGCAAATCCAGCCGGTTAGACGTTCTAATCCGTAACCAAATCCTGAGTGTGGAACTGAGCCGTACTTGCGTAGATCCAGATACCATTGAAAATCTTCTTCTGGAAGCTTGTGCTCTTTGATCCGTTCAAGTAACAAATCATAATCATCCTCACGCTGTGATCCTCCGATAATTTCGCCGTATCCTTCTGGAGCAAGCATGTCAGAACATAATGCAAGATCCGAATTCTCAGGATCACGCTTCATGTAGAAAGCTTTCACCTCAGCCGGATACTTTTCAACAAAGATTGGTTTGTCATACTGCTGTGTCAAAATGGTCTCATCATCTGCACCAAGATCGTCTTTGTCACCAATTTCAGATCCAAGTTCTCGAAGCTTGGCAATAGCTTCTGCATGAGTCATGCGAACAAACGGAGCCTTAATCTTTTCCAGAGCTGATACATCGCGCTCCAAAACTTTCAACTCGCGCTGATTCTTTTCAAGCACTTGTTCAACAATATAACAGATCAGATCTTCTTGAATCTTCAGGTTTTGCTCATGTTCAACAAATGCAGCCTCAGCATCCATCATCCAAAATTCAGTTAGATGCCGACGGGTCTTTGATTTCTCCGCACGAAATACTGGTCCGAAATCAAAACAACGACCAACACTCATGATGGCCGCTTCAAGATATAGCTGTCCGGATTGCGATAGATATGCTTTACCTTCGTCAAAATACTCAAGATCAAAAAGCTCAGTTGTTCCCTCACAAGCTGCTGGAGTCAGAATCGGAGAATCAATTTTAATAAAACCTTGATCATTTAAAAATTGATATGTGGCATTAATAATTGTATTTCGAACTCTCTGAATCGCCCATTGCTTCTCAGACCGAAGCCACAAGTGTCTGTTCTCTAACAAAAAATCCGGACCATGTTCTTTTTTAGAAATCGGATAGTCGTCTGGTGCTAACTGTACAATCTTAATCGAAACACCCTCAAGTTCAAAACCAGATGGTGCTCGCTGTTCTTCCTTGACCACACCTTCAACAATTACAGAAGATTCGATTCTCAGATCTTGCAACGCCTGCCATTGATCCTCTGGTAAATCAGCTTGAGAATAAACAACCTGAACTCGACCGCTTCCATCACGAAATTGCAAAAAAAATATCTTCCCGCTGGAACGGAAATTATACCCCCACCCTTTCAATTCAATTTTTTCGCCAATTTTAGCGCCAATTTCATCTACTGTCATAACATCATTCTGAGGCTATTTTAGCTTATTTTAGCTTATATTGCAACACAACTTACTAACAAGCTGTCTCTTTTAAAAATAAGCTTAATACTCTATACTATCTACGTATGACAAAAACATCTTTAACAGCAAAGAAGAAGGCTGAATATCAAAAAAGGCTTAAGGAAATCGAGGCTGAGTTGAAAAACCTACAAACTCAGTTCCGCGATCTAAAAAAACGAGCACATGGCTCAAGAAAAAAAGCATCCAAAGCTGATGACGTTAGCAAAATCAACACCCTCCGAAAAAAACTTGGATTAAAGTAAAAAAATACTCCGCGCATTGCGCGGAGTATTTTATTATGTGTTATGCAGCTTCTTCTACCGTCTCTGTTTGTTCAGGTAAAAAAGTATCCATCATTCTCTTTGCTTTCAATAACACATTTTTTCTTTTTAACAAAGCTTTTTGTGATGGCAAAATCTTAACGTCGCCTGCACGACCAGAATTGTCTAAAGCCACAGTTAAACCAACAGCATCATTTAATTGATCAACCTGATCTGATACACCTTCAATCTCCCCCTCAAGCTCAGTTAACACTTCTGTCAATTTATCAGCTATTTCTGAAGTATCAGCCCCTTCCTCGACCTGTTTCTCCCAATCATCCATGAATTTATTGTAGTCGCTACCAAGAGCCCAAGAGGCTGTGTCTGCACTCATCTCATCAGTGCCCGGTCTTACCAGCTTGGCCATTTCTATTTGTAATCTATCCAGGGCATCTACGGGATACTCTTCTGCAATAGCTTCATCAGACTGATAAAGATCAAGAAATTCTTCTTTTTTTGCATCATCCTTTACCATTTCATTGGCTCGTTGTTCAAATTCAGCACGATCTTCATTGGATTTACTGTAATTCATTTCTAACGCTCCACCACCCAGACCTGGACCAGCCTTTGTTCCTAACTTGTCTGTAAATAGCAATTTCCTTACATTACCAAAACCTTTTTCATCCTCTTTACCCTCTTCATTCTCTTGTTCTTCACCTTCTTCAAGCCCTTCTAACTGACTATCGATTCGTGCGACTTCGGCTTTTAGACCATCGTACTTTTACTTTGCCTCACCAGCTTCGGCTTTTATCGCATCGATCTCAGCGGCTGCTTCAGGATCAAGATTCTCACCCATTTCAGAAGCAAAAGCTTCGGCCTCAGCAATAGCCTCGTCGGCTGCACCAGCCTCTGCTTCAGCGTTAGTTAGCTCAGTCATGACCGCTTGACGCTCAGCCTGAAGCTCACCGCGCTGTTCAGCTTTAGCTGCTTCGGCTTCAGCCTTAGCACGTTCAGCTTCAGCCTTGGTTGCTTCTTCTGCTTTTTTAGTATCCCCTGCTTCTTGCTTAGCCTTCATGGCCGCAAGTCTTTCTGATATTCCCATAAAAAAATAAAGTTAATTTTATCTAACTTTAACCCATTTCACCTCATTGTGCAATGTTAATAAAAATCCGAAATCCAGATCGTCTTGATCTAGATTTTTAATATCAATGGCTCCCAGGGGTGGACTCGAACCACCAACATCTACGTTAACAGCGTAGCGTTCTGCCAATTGAACTACCCGGGAATATAAAACGACCAGCCTATTAGCTGGTCGGACAATCAATCTATTTAATATCAAATCGACCAGCAATGCTGATTATTATTATTGTTATTATTGTTGGTCAAATATGTCATAGATAATATTAGACTACCAAACTATAACCAATCTGTCAAGCCGCAAGGAGATCTCCGATGCCAAGCATCGGAGCCTGACATTATTGTTTATATTTCCTCAGATTGCTCCAGAATATACTTATCTATTTGTTCTTTAGTCAGTCCTGGTCCTACAGATCTAACAAAGTATCCTT
>JBDRNK010000052.1:0-13828 GCA_043811105.1 Candidatus Uhrbacteria bacterium | reverse complement strand
GTTTCGATCTCAGCACAATAAACATTGTAACCGGCTTCTTCAACGGCTTTGATCATTACAGCCAAGATGCCCTGGCCAGGTCTTGTATCCGGCACAGTAATTGGTCCTCCCACATATGCAGTTTTCATAGTTTTCTGGTTATTTTCTCTGCAAGCAATTTACCAGATTTGATCTGTTCAAGCAAACACCGGTGCCTGACCCCGGGTCTGACCCCAGTTGTGGATAACGTTTTGTTGAACTAAAATGACCCCACCGTTGGCAGGGTCATTTTTCGAATTGACACCCTTGCGGGTGTCATTCCCATTTAGCTATTCAATCTCTACTTTTATACTCGGTCCCATTGATGTGGTCAAATACGCACCTTTGAGATAAATACCTTTGGCAGTTGAAGGTTTAGCTTTGTTGATCGCCCCCATAAAGGCTTGAAAGTTGGCTTTGACTTCAGCATCAGCTTGAGAAACTTTTCCGATCATCTGGTGAATGTTGCCACCATTATCATTTCGGAAACTGGCTTTTCCAGCCTTTTGTTCCTTGATAATTTTTTCAATATCATCACTAACCGTATCAGTCTTTGGATTAGGCATTAACCCTTTTGGTCCAAGCACCTTTGCTGCCTTGGCAATTTTAGGCATCATGCTTGGTGTAGCTACAGCAATATCAAAGTCGATTTTTCCTGTTTGAATAATCTGACCAATCAACTCTTCGCCACCAATAATATCAGCACCAGCTTTCTTAGCAGCATCTTCTTTATCAGCTTCAACAAAAGCAACAACACGCTTAGTTTTGCCAGCCATATGTGGCAAAGAAATGGTTCCACGTACCAACTGGTCGGTTTTACTTGGATTAATTCCCAGGTTAATGTGAAGTTCAATTGAAGCATCGAATTTAACTGTTGAAGTTTTCTTGGCAAGTCCGATTGCCTCGTCGATTGTATAGGTCTTGTCAGCTTCGATCAGACCTTTGGCCTCCTGCATCCTTTTTGACATAGTGTTTCGTGGTACGGTCGTCCCGCCGTTGGCCAGACTCCCACTTAAGAATTATCAAGTTTCAAGGATTAAGGTTCAAGTATGGAGAATATTGTGATATCTTCCAAACCTGATACTTGTCACTTGAGACTTGTTACTTGATTTCTACCCCCATCTGCTTGGCTGTCCCCTCAATAATCTTCATTGCTTGTTCAACATCGTCGGTATTCAGGTCAGGCATTTTTTTCTCAGCGATCTCTTTTAACTGAGCTCGAGTAATTGATCCGACTTTTTCGGTCAAAGCTTTTCCAGAACCCTTTTTCAACTTAGCCGCTTTCAGGATCAATCCTGAAGCCGGCGGAGTCTTGAGAACAAAATCAAATGAGCGATCTTCATAGACAGTAATAACTGCCGGAATGACGTCCCCCTTCTTGTCTGCTGTGGCCGCATTAAACTGAGTACAAAAATCTTGGATATTCAGTCCGTGTTGCCCAAGGGCAGGTCCGACAGGTGGAGCGGGGTTAGCACCGCCAGCTGGAATCTGCAACTTGATCTGTGTGATTACTTTTTTAGCCATACGTTTATTATATTTTCTTAACTTGCAAGAAATCCAACTCTACAGGGGTTTCTCGACCAAACATTGATACTAATACTTTAACCTTTCCGCGCGCTTCATCAATTGAGTCAACCTTACCCTCAAAGTTCTTAAACGGTCCATCAGAGATACGAACCGGTGATCCGGGTTCAACATCAATTTTGTATTCCGGCTCATCAACGCCCATACGTTTCATTAAGGCATCGATTTCTTCTTTAGCCACCGGAGTAGGTGTATTGCCGGTTCCGATAAATCCGGTTACATTTGGGGTGTTGCGGACAACATACCAAGAATCATCAGTTACGATCATTTCCACTAAAACGTATCCTGGAAAGATCTTTTCCTCAATAATTTTTCGTTTACCGTTTCTAATTTTAATCTTCTTTTCTTTTGGAACCAGAACATCAAAAATCTTTTCTTCCATGTCCATTGATTCAATACGTTGACGCAGGTTATTGGTCACATTTTCCTCATAACCGGAGTAAGTGTGAATCGCATACCAGCGTCGACCTTGTTTTGCTGTTTGTTTTGCCATAAGTATTTGTGGATAGAGCGATTCGAATTATATCCGAATTGCATCCGAATTGCATCCGAATGTTCCGAATGATACAAGTATATTAGGATCATTCGAATGTCATTCGTATTTCATTAGGATCGCTATGTCCGCTTTGTATTACAAATTAATGAGCGCGGCCAGTCCTAGGCTGAAGGCCCAGTCAAGGATAAAGAAAAATGCACCTACAGATAAGCAGACGCCAACAACCATTAGGCTATAGCGGTAAGTGTCTTTTTTAGTTGGCCAAGTAACTTTACCAAGCTCTTGTTTAGCTTCGCGTAAGTACTTAAAGAGTTTGTTTGTCATAAGCTTAAAACTATCTTAAAACCCCCGTTCGGGGGTCTATCTGTGGATATTCTAGCTTATGCCAAAGCAACTGTCAAGTAAGGCTTAGCCCGACTTTAATCTCCTGTGTTGGTCAGTGAGTGTGCTTTCTTTGTTATGTTTTTAAATATCCAAATGTTTTACGGCTTTGGCGTGGGTTTGAATGAATTTCTTTCGAGGGGCTACGTCAGCGCCCATAAGAATATCAAAGATTTGATCCGCTTTTTGAGCATCCTCAACTGTAACCTGCTTCATTACTCGTGTGGCCGGATTCATGGTTGTGCTCCAAAGTTGATCTGGATTCATTTCTCCCAAACCTTTGTAACGTTGAATATTAATTCGCGGTGTTTTACTAACCGCTGCCTTACCCTCTTCTTCTTCCTCTGATTCTTCTTCTTCCGCACTTTCAACTACTTCAACTTTGCCTTTGGAAATTTTGGCAATAATTTCATCTTTTGCTTCTTCGGTATAAACCCAATGTACTTCTTTGCCAAAGGCAATTCGATACAAAGGCGGTTGAGCAATATAGATGTGGCCCTTGGTAACCAGGTCAGGGAAGTAGCGGTAGAACAGGGTTAGCAGTAAAGTTCGAATGTGGGCGCCATCAACATCAGCGTCAGTCATGATCACCAAACGATCGTAGCGCAGTTTTTCAATATCAAACATTTCACCGATATTGGTTCCCAAAGCAATGATCAAAGCCTTGAGTTCGTTGTTGGCCAGCATCTTATCCAAACGAGCTCGCTCAACGTTCAGAATTTTTCCTCGAAGTGGAAGAATGGCTTGGGTCTTTCGATCACGGCCTTGTTTAGCTGAACCGCCGGCGGAATCTCCCTCAACAATATAAAGCTCGGATTTTGACGGATCACGGCTGGAACAGTCGGCCAGTTTTCCAGGCAAGGTTAGACCTTCAAGCATTCCTTTACGCAAAACAGTGTCGCGTGCGGCGCGAGCAGCAGCACGAGCCTGTGCGGCTAAGACGCATTTTCCGATAATAGCCTCAGCATCTTTTGGATGCTCTTCCAAATAAATTTTAAAAGCTTCAGCAAAAACCGTTTCCGTGGCTGTTCGTGCTTCCGGGTTTCCCAACTTGGCTTTGGTCTGACCTTCAAACTGCGGTTCCTCGATTTTGATACTGATAATCGTGGTCAAACCTTCACGAACATCATCACCGGACAAGTTAGCATCTTTTTCTTTTAACAAATTTTTTCCGCGGGCATAGTTATTCAACTCTCGAGTCAGAGCGGTTCGAAAACCACTTAAGTGCATTCCACCCTCCGGGTTTGCAATGTTGTTAGCAAAACAAGAAATGGATTCATGATAGTCTTCAGTGTATTGCAAGGCTACTTCGACCTCAACATTCGTTGCCGGATCTTGTTTACAAACATAAAAAACGTTTGGGTGCTTTGATACCTTTCCGCTGTTTATGTGTCGAACATATGAAGCAATTCCGCCTTCAAAATAAAAAGTATGACTGTGTTTATTTTCACGATCACGCTCATCAATAATGATCATTTTGATTCCCTTAGTCAGATACGCCTGGTTGCGCAAGTGATTAAGAATGGTAGTAAAATCAAATTCTATGGTTTCAAAAATTGTTGGATCAGGCTGGAAAGTAATTGTTGTTCCGGTTCCTTTAGCTTTGCCAATGGATTTGACTTTTGTTTTTGGTTTACCGATCTGAAACTCTTGTTGCCATAGTTTTCCGTCACGTTTAACCTCAGCCTGCAACCAGATTGAAAGGGCATTAACCACAGAAACTCCAACTCCATGCAGACCACCGGAAACCTTATAGCCACCGGCTCCGAATTTTCCACCGGCATGCAATTTGGTTAAAACTAACTCTAGAGCTGATTTTTTAAATTGCGGATGCATGTCAACCGGAATACCTCGACCGTTATCAGTAACGGAAACTTTGTTGGCCGGCAAAAGTTTTACTGTGATTTCATTACAAAAACCGGCCATGGCTTCATCAATGGCGTTATCGACAACCTCCCAAACCAAATGGTGAAGACCACTGACACTAGTTGATCCAATGTACATTCCCGGACGTTTACGTACCGGATCCAGACCTTCAAGAACCGTGATTTGTTTTGCGTCGTAACCAGACTGAGCTGGCTTCTTTGTTGCTTTGGCTTTGGCTGAGGCCGGTTTTGTTGTTTTTTTGATTACTTTTTTTGCAGGCATATCTAGATGTAAATAAAAAATTGCTCCTATAGTATCGATTAAATCATGAATATTTTAGCACATTCACCTCTTTAATTCAAGGTTCTCAAAGCGAAAGATACGCCACAGCGTATCTTCAACATTACAGCTCCAAAAATTCTTTTTCAGTTATTCTAGCGTCTTTAATTAATTGATAAAGCAGTCCAAGTTTCAATTCTTTTTTCATCGGTATGGTTATTGGTTTATATCGAAAAGCTTCAGGATGCTTTAGCCGTACATGGCTACCTTTTTGGCGAATGATCTGGTAGCCGAGTTTGCAGAATTTTTTTATAGCAACACGGCCGGAAATGCCAGCGAGCTTAGTCATATACTAAACTTGTACGAAATGAAGACTAACTTCTCGGCGTACTGGCTTTTTCTTTTTTTGTGGAAAGTCCTCAAGACACAAAGCAATTGCCTCGCGGATATTTTCTAATGCTTCGTCAATGGTCTCGCCCTGTGAATAACAACCTTCAAGCATTGGACAGTTTACCCAGTAACCTCCAAGTTCATCTGCTTGGACAACTACCGGAAATTGACCAACTGTTTTTTTAATGGTTTTTCGTGTAGACATACTTTTTTCTTTACCTGGTAAGTATATCAGGAGCTTAACATCTTGACAACTTGTCTTAAATAAGCTAATTTGAAGTGTCGCTTGGGATAGGCTCTGGCGGCGTGTTCTTCACACCTGGTGAGCCGATTGGAATGTTTTCGAAGCAATTCGAGAAATGACCAATCCACTGTGCCTCCCGTCCCGCCGTTGGCAGGACCGGATAAAAAGGAGTGGGCAAATGGAAGGTATCAAGTTCGAAAACGGGAATCTCAAAGGCCTGGCTCAAGAGATCCAAAAACGTCAACGCATTCCTTATGGAGAACTAAAGCTGCTTGGGTTGATCGCGCTTCTTGTGGCCGGGGTCTTGATCATGTTCTGGGCCATGATTTTGTGTCGACAAGACCATGCACAATTGTGGTGGTGGTTCCCTGTACAGGGGATTAGCCTTCTAGGATGTCTAACTCCCTTTGGGATCTGTTTGTTCAGAATGATCGAGAGCAAGTGGTTCAGCCGCTTCTGGCACAACAACGTATTCACTGACCACGCTGTTTTCTGGTTTGATACGAACAAGAAGCTCTGTTGTACCATCGTCAAAGGGAATGACATATTTTTTTCCCAAAAAACAAAGTGGATTTTGGTGTTTCCACTTGGTGGCCGGTGGTCAAAGCGTGGACGCTTCATTGGTAATCATGAAAACATGGCCAGGATCGCGTCGCTGAATCGAAGGACTCGAATTCAGTTGCATTCTGTCAGTTCCAGTGTAGGTATCGACGTGGTGATGGTGCGCTGGAGTGACGGCCAAGGGGACTCTGTAACACTACAGATCGAACGAGCAATGCAGATGCTTCAGGAATTCGTATTTGACGGTGCTCCGGTTAGAGATACATGGTCAGTCATCGTCCCGTATTACTACATCTGTCTCAGTGAAGCTGATCGCAAGCTTCAGCTCATGGTGGATCGTGAACACGGGTTCATACACCAGTGCGAAACTCTCAAGCTTTCTCGTGATGCTACTATCGCTCGGCTGGATCGTCTGACCCACGAGCTGGCAGATACCAGTCGTTTTGGAAAGTCTAAGGAGGGATTGCAGTTGCGTCAAGAACTTGAACGCGATCTGCTGGCCCTGGCTCCGGAAGATTGGTCACGACGACCTTACTTCGAGATCGCTGTAGCTCGTCAGCAACACGGCCCTTCAGGTGGGCAGCAGATCGAAGCCACTCAAGTCGAGTAACAGCTCGAACACACATCCGCACCGTACTCCGGTGCGGTTTTTATTTTGACACCCTTCCCCCTTCGCCCCGCCAGCGGCAGGGCTTCGGGGGACAGGTGCGGGTGTCAATCCCATAATGAATTTGCTATAATATAATCATTATGAACGGTAACGAATATATTGCACCAGAACTTGCCGCTGAAGAAAAGCGGTATAAGTATTCGCTTTGGTGGGTTTCCAACCGAAGCACTTTATCTAAGATCGGCTTAATTGTTTTAGCTTGTGCTGATACGGTCTTAATTTTGTATGGTTTGTGGGTTGTGATTGATACTTATTTAATCAGTTATGAGACCGAACGAGCTCAGATTGTAACCATGAATTTGAATCAATCCATCAGGCATCAGGTCAATCTTCAGACCACACCGGAGCCGGTAACTCTTTCTTCTTCAGTCAATGTTTTCGGAATTGGTGAACAGCGTTATGATTTTTATGCCACAATCAGCAATGAAAATGATGATTATTGGCTTGAGTTTGATTATCATTTTACTTATGGCGGAAAGCAGACTGATCCGCAATCCGGTTTTATATATCCAAGCGAAAGCAAGCCGATTGTTGATTTGGCTTGGGTTTCAACTAGTGCTCCAGCTAATGCCAAGGTAGTTATTGAGAATTTGAATTGGCATTACATCAACCATCACGACTATCCTGATTTTGCTGTTTGGCGAGATGATCGGATGAATTTTGAAGTCACTCAAGCTGGTTTTGAAAATTTAGAACTGGATAATGTTGGACGAAGCAGTTTTTTAGTTAACAATGAAACAGCCTACAGTTATTGGGAGCCAAAGTTTTACGTTATTCTTTATCGTGGTAGTCAGGTTGCTGGAATAACTTCTACTGTGGCCAATCAATTAGAAGCCGGGGAAGAACGTTTACTTGAACAAAATTGGTATGGGTCGTTGTCGGCTGTGACTAAGGTTGAAGTTATCCCAGAGCTAGCTCTACTTGACCCGGATGTGTATATGCCGTTAACTAGTGAAGACAAGGGGGATTTGCGAGAACGTGTTTTAGTTAGATAAAGATTTTTATGCTTCACTTTCCTGACTTTGTCAGAAAGTTTGACTGGTATTTAGCTGTAGCCACCTTTGCCTTGATTTTAATGGGGCTGGCAGCAATATATAGTGTCGCTCTCTCGCAAGAGGGTGCGGATTTTTTATTTGTCAAAAAACAGATTATTGCTTTGGTTATTGGGAGCACGTTGTTTTTATTCTTAGCTATTTCAAATTATCGTCTTTTACGTAGCTACAGTCTTATTTTGTACGTAATTGGCATATTGTTGCTGGTAGCGGTTTTGTTGTTTGGCTCGACTGTTAGGGGAACTACCGGCTGGTTCAGCTTGTTTGGCTTTAGTTTTCAGCCTGTAGAAATAATGAAGGTTTTTTTGATTATTGTCTTGGCACGTTATTTTGCCCAGCGTTCGCGAGTGCATATTGGCTGGCGCGAGATTATTTTTAGCGGATTAATTACAGCTGTGCCAATGTTCTTAGTCCTGCTTCAGCCTGATTTGGGGTCAGCCCTGGTTTTATTGGTGATCTGGGGAAGTTTGTTGATTTTTGCCAAGGTTAAGATACGTGACCTGTTTATTTTGTTTCTTGGAGGCGGTCTGTCATTTTTAGGAGCCTGGACATTTTTGTTTGCTGATTATCAAAAAGCCCGCTTGTTAACTTTTTTAAACCCAACAGCTGATCCTTTGGGCGAAGGATACAACGTAACTCAAGCCATTATTGCAATTGGTTCCGGGGGTTGGTTTGGTCGTGGTTTAGGCTTTGGTTCGCAAAGCCAGCTTAAATTTTTACCTGAAAGTCAGACTGACTTTATTTTTGCCGTGATTGCCGAGGAGCTGGGTTTTTTAGGGGTGTTACTGGTTGTTTCTGGATTTTGTTTGATTTTCTGGCGCCTACTCAGGCTGGTCAAATACTCAGCTGATGATTTTGCCAGTTTCTTGTTACTGGGTATTGGTTCGGTTTTATTTTTCCAGTTTATAGTTAATGCCGGAATGAACCTTGGTTTAATGCCGGTTACCGGGATTGCCTTGCCGTTTTTGAGTTACGGTGGGTCAGCTTTGATTATGATATTGATTTTGTTGGGAATTGCTGAAAGCATTGCTTTACGCACCTCCACTACCAGAGCCCTTTCATAGGTGTTATAATAAAACTATATGTTTCCTTTAGCTAATAACAACCCTTGGAGTGAAGGAATTAAAATAGTTTCGCGCTGTCCTTTATGTCGGTCAGCAGAGCAGGAATTAGAGACTAAGATTGTTGGACAAGACGGTCACACCAGATTGCTCCACCTTTACTGCCATCAGTGTGGCAATTCACTTTTAGCTTTGGTTGTGGTTTCTGGGGCCGGAATTAGTTCAATCGGGATGTTAACTGATCTGACTTTTGAGGACACAGTTCGGTTTAAATGCACTAGGACGATTAGTGAAGATGATATCTTAGATGTGCATCATGCTTTGGAACAAAAAGATTTTTTGCAACAGATTTAAGTTCATAATTTAAGGAGTGACACCCGTGAGGGTGTCATTTTGATCTCTAAGCCAGCCACCTGGGAGCCTCAGGGTTTTTGTTGTGGACAGCGTTCGGCCTGGTTGTGGAATAAGAAAAATGGTTATGGCCTCACTCAGCGTCGGCCGTGACATGTATCTTTGATGTAGTCCTGATGGTTAGATTCTAAAGCACGGCCTCCGACTGTGCCACAACTAAAAACCCTTCGGCTCTTGCTACTTGAAAACACGAAAGGTGGCTGGCTACTCTGGGTATAACTCCGCCGGCAGTGGAGCTATTTGAACAAAAAAAGAATCGCCAAAGGTTTGGCGATTTTTTAGTAGAGGTTTAAGTTTCCAGAACAGCCCGAAGCTGTTCCATAAGTTCAGCGTCAGAGGTGTAGTGGCCCTCTGGCACTGAATGACAGCTTCCGTCACAGACGGAAGCGCTGAGCCGGTGGGTCTGATAGAATCCAGTGTCCTGGCCGTTCCACCAGTCAAAGTTGGTTATGACCTTGATGTGGTGGCTACCGGTACACAGATCCTGACCCTGAGAGTTGCGCTTGGTATAGAACCGAGCGAACTCTGCGCCGATCAATGACGCCCGGCTCTGGAGCAAGTGTTTCAGAGTTGTGTCCAGCTGGACACGACTCAGCAGATCCTGACCCTGATCGGTCAGACTTTCCTGGCGCATCTCTTCGATCAAGGCACCAACATCAACCTGCTGACGGTGTGCCAAGGCACAGGAACCGTCACAGGGTCTTGGGTTCACGAACGGACCAAGACCATCAAAATTGGGCATGAAAGTAACGTGCTTGTCACCATCAATGCACCATTCCTGCTGGTCAATTCCATCAGAGCTTTTCAGCTCACAACATGTGAGCCACAAATAAACAAAGAAAGAGTTCTTTCATGTAGTTCAAAGGCTAGCAGATGACGGTGGCTGGTATGGTTTATCGCTCGATTGACGCTTTACGGCGCCAAATAAGACGATGACGAATGAGGACTTTGAGGTTCTCAAAGCGGACATGATCCGCGTATCAACGATCAAACCAATCAGAACCGACATCAACCACGGAAACCAACTAAGGAGGTAACCATGGGTGGCTAGCCCGATGGGCAACTCCCGGACGTACGTCTCTGACGTGCGTCCGGGAGCCCCTACAAACTCCACGTATCAAAAAACCTGCCAACTGGCAGGCTTTTATAATTTTAACAATAGATCTTACTTGTGGTATTTCTTCCAAAGATTTTTTAATAAAACCCTTTGTGTTTCAGCAAAGGCTTTATTTTCAATAAGCAATAAATTGCCTCCATTTTCAAAACTGGCCATAGCAACTGTGTCCTGATAAACAGCTATATCTCCAGTAAAATCATCAACATCTTTTTTATTGATCTCGCAGTATTCAACATCGTCTCGAGGTGCGGGGTGCTTTCCAACATACATAAATTTTGCCACCGTGCCTGTTGGATCAAGTCCTTGTTTTGCTAGTTTGATTTTTTCAGGAGGAAAATTTTTATACAGAATTTCAACATTTGAAAGTTCATAAATGACTTTTGGCTTTTTTTTGCACACATCATCATAGAAAGCATAGAAGATTTCTGTGCCTTGAAAAATACGAACCCGAGGCTTTTCGCCACCAGTTAATAGTTTTAGATCGTGCAGGTTTTTTTCAAACGTTGTCAGCTTGTTCACATATTCTTGCTGACGTCCCTGCAAGTGCTGTAGCAATAAATCCGGATCCTCGGCCACATATACAGTTTTCTTCCCGCGCTGATATGTGGACAAAAGCTCTTTTCCTTTTAAGCTTTCAATGGCATCGTACGCCGCTGTTCGCGATAATTTGGCGGCTTTGGCAATATCTTGTACACTAGAAGCACCGAGTTTAAGTCCAGCAATATAAATTTTGGCTTCAGATTCAGATAAACCAAGGGAATGAAGTGTTGAGGTAAAATCTATGGGCATACCCGGTAGGACAACTTTAAATAAGCTGTCTGGTTAATCTGTTAAGTATCGTTGCTAAACACCAACAGCGGTTCATTATACTTAGCAGTTTGGTTAAAGCGCCCGATATTTCAATATTTAAAGTTGTACTACCGGGCATATGGATAAATTCAAGTTAATTCTTGACAATTATACCATATTCAGGCAAACTACGGGCGTTAATAATAAAATTTCTATGACAGCAATTACTATCAATGCTGAGCCACGAGAACTGACTGGAAGAGACACTGATCAGCTTCGAGAGCAAGGCAAAATACCAGTGACAATTTATGGACCCAAGGTTAAGACCGAATCTGCTCAAGTTGATCGCAACCAATTAGCAGCCGCTTTGTCCGAAGTGGGAGGTGGAAGTTTGGTTAGCTTGGTTTTTGGCGACAAAGAAGAAAAAGTTTTGATTAAAGATGTTCAACATGATCCAATTACTGATTTGATTGTTCATGCTGATTTGTATGAAGTAGATATGACCAAACCAGTTAGTGCTACAGTTGATCTTCATTTTATCGGCAGTTCAGCTGCGGTTAAAGAGTTGGGTGGAACTTTGGTTCGAGCTC
Source organism: Candidatus Uhrbacteria bacterium (assembly GCA_043811105.1). GTDB lineage: Bacteria > Patescibacteriota > Patescibacteriia > UBA9934 > CAZDDW01 > CAZDDW01. The sequence continues at coordinate 2,319 of JBDRNK010000052.1, read as the reverse complement.
GTGATACAATTGAGGTCAGAGGTCTTCCGGATAAATTGGTTCCATTCATTGAAGTTGATATTTCTGCCCTGAAAACTTTTGACCAGGTCATTTATATTAAGGATTTGAATATTCCGGAAGGACTTGAACTTGATATTGACTCTGAACGTGCTGTGGCCTTGGTTAATGCTCCTCGAACTGAAGCTGAGATGAACAAGCTCGATGAAGCTCCAGAAGTTGCTGTACCGGCTGAAGGCGAAGAAGGATCTGAAGGAGAAAAGAAAGAAGGTGAAGAGACTCCGGATGGGGAACAAAAGGGGGACGGCAAATCAGCCGAATAACATGAAGTTCACAAAACCAACCCAGAAACAATTAGTAATACTAGCTGCGGTGATCATTGCCATCACCGCGGCTTTGCTTTTAATCTTGATGCGTAGCCATGTTTTGCCATACTATTTTGAGTCGGACAGCGAATATATTGCACCCACAGATGGTTTGGAATTAATCGAACGGCATCCTTTAACCGGTCAGTCAATAGTTGAGCCAGTCGGTCGGCCTGAAGTTTATGGGGTGATGGTTGAGAACATGGTTGAGGCTTGGCCTTTGTCCGGGATTGAACAAGCTTTCTTGGTTATTGAGGCACCGGTTGAAGCAGCTATTCCACGTTTTTTGGCTTTTTATTATGCTGATCAGGAAGTTGAAAAAATCGGTCCGGTGCGTTCTGCTCGACCATATTATGTAGATTGGAGTGAGGAGCTTGAGGCTATGTATGTTCATGTTGGCGGTTCTCCAGACGCTTTGTCTCAGATTGGGCAAAAAGATATTTTTGATTTGAATGAGTTTTATCGAGGTTGGTATTTTTGGCGATCGACTGATCGTTCAGCCCCTCATAATGTTTATACCTCAACCGATCTTTTGGCTGAGGCCTACGAAGCTGAAAGCGCTTGGCGAACTATGGGCGAGTTAGATTATGGTTTGTGGCAATTCAAGGAAAATGTTCTTGTAGATAATCGTCCTGAGAATCAGTTTGTCAGCCTGAATTTTTCAAAATATTACGGCGATCTTTATTTAGCTGGCTGGGAGTATTGTTCTGAGACCAATGATTACCTTCGATATCAAAGCGGATATCAGATGTATATGCTTGACGGGGCAGAGGTGCGGGCAAACAATATTGCCATTCTCGAAACCGACATTGTGATCCTGGATGAGATCGGACGTCGTCAGATAACCACGGTAGGTCAAGGAGATGCTTTGGTTGTTCAGGATGGACAATTGGTTGATGCAGTTTGGTCTAAGTCATCAACCGAAGAACGTTTACGTTTTTATAACAAAAACACCGGCGAAGAAATAATGTTCAATGCCGGTATAACTTGGATTGAAGTGTTAGAAGATCTAGAACAAGTTGAGGTTAATTAAGTTTGATAATAACGATTCGATTAAGACCTGCCAGGTCTTTTTTTATTTCAATTTTTGCTTCTGAAAAAAGATGCAAAACAAGTGCTTTAATAGCTTTAGATTGACTAGGATCGATCTCGATAATAGTTGTTAATTGGTCAGATAATAGTTTTCGGTTTTCAGAAAGTTCGCGGAACAGTTTCCAATAAGCATCAAGCCCGTCTGTGCCGGCTTCTAGTGCAACTCGTGGTTCCCAATCATGAACTTTCGGTTGAGTGTCTTCCCATTGTTTGGTACTTAGATAAGGAAGATTAGCACAGATGATTAAATTGTCCGGAGGTGGTTGGTCAGTATTTTTTAAGCCACGAAATAATTTTATCAACGGCAATGAAGTATCACCGTTTTTGAAATCGATTAAATCTGCAACCCGATGGGTCTCTGCATTTGTTCGAGCAACTGTCAGAGCTTGATTACTGATATCTATAGCGATTACAGGGAGCTTTGTTTCAATTGCTAAAGTTACAGCAATAGCTCCGGATCCTGTACCAATATCAGCAAACCATGTTTCGCCATCTAAATTCTTAGCCGAACTAATAGCGTTTTCAATCAGAATTTCAGTTTCCGGTCGTGGAGATAGTACAAAGCGATTAACAAGAAAATTACGTCCGTAAAAAGATTTTTTACTGATTATTGTGGCTATTGGTTCATGTCGCATTCGGCGTTTGATAAGGAATCGATATTGGTCACTTCGTTGATCATCAATATCATCACCAAGACCGGTAAAAAGTTTGGAACGTGGAAGTCTTAAAATATAAGCCAGCAAGATTTCAGCATCAAGCATTGATGAATCAATTTTTTCTGTCTTGAGTTTATTGTTACCCCATTCTAGAAGTTCTAGTATAGTCATATATTCGTATTTAAACACGAAATAAGAAAAATAAAAAT